>CAYRPT010000461.1:0-4262 GCA_964425895.1 uncultured Solibacteraceae bacterium
GATCACCGCGAGCGCACGCTCATGGCCGCCCCACACGTTCCAGAGTTTCGCGCGGTAGTTGAGATCGAACGAGACGACGGCGCCCTTGGCCTTGGCGGCCTTCATACCTTCGATGATCACCTCACCGGTGGTTTCCGAGAGGGCGGCGAAGATTCCGCCGCTATGGAACCACCGGGCGCCCGCGCCCAGGATCTCGTTCCATTCGAAGTCGCCCGGCTTGAGCATGGCGCCGGCCTCGTTCGCGCGGTTGTAGAACACCACGGGAGCGCGGACGCCGAAGCCGCGGTCGCTATAGACGGTAGCCATGTTGGGGCCGTTCACGCCGTTGTGGCGGAAGTACTTGTAGAAGGGCCGGACACCCATCCCCTTGACACGCTCGGCAATCAGGTGGCCGACCGGATAGTCCACCATCGCGGTGGCGATGCCGGTTCTCAGGCCGAAGCAATCGGCCAGGTTGGCGGCGCAGTTGAATTCGCCTCCACTTACGTGAATCTGGCACGAGGCCGCTTTGCGAAACGGGACGATTCCGGGATCGAGGCGGTGGATCAACGCGCCAACGGATAGGAAGTCCAGGTCGCCTTCAGGGCGTATGTTCAAGCCGTATTTCATGGTTTCTTACCTGTACTTGGGTGGTTTCAGGGGTGTTAAGGAGTCAAGCCCCGTTCCCCGGAGACGCAGGCCGGAAGACCGGCCGTCAAAGGATCATGATATAACCCCCGCCGGCCGAGTGTCCTGGCGCCGGGCGTCGGGCAAGGGCGCCGGACGGGGAGTTGAACGAGCCGCGCACACGGGATTCCTGACGCTCGCGAGATGAAGTGACAAACACCGGTGGCTGCATTGGGGCGGAGCACACCTTGGACTGCACTGCGCCGGAACCGTGGCGTTGCAGCCGATAGAGCAAAAATGGCGGCCGGGGGCTCGACGCAATCCCGGCCGCCATCCAGGAGGAGAAGGTCTGACCAAACCCGTCTTCTCGGTCGGTACTTTCAAGACGGACGGGTGAATCACGGCGTTCCGTCCGCCGCCCAGAGTTTACACGGCGGCGAGCGCGCCGATCCGCCTTACATGGCTTTCACGAATGCCAGGTAATTGATCTTGAACTCGTTATCCGGCGCCTTTGCCGGGCCCGGAGTGGGCTGGGGCTCCACCGGCGCAACCGCCGCCAGGGCGGCGGCGACCGGAGCAGCCGTCTCATCCGGGGCCGGCGTCTGAACCTCTTGCTCCGCGGCCGAGTCCTCGGGATCTTCGGGCGGGGGCGCGTCCGGTCGTAGCACCGGTTTCTCGGCGGCCACCGCAGTGTCGCTTGCGGCGACCGGAGTCTCCTGGGCGCCTGCCTCCCCGGATCCGCTCCAAGCGGTCAGGTCGCCTTCAGCCGATGAGGATTCGGCGTCGGGGACAGGTTCCTCGTCGGCACCCTCGATTTCGTGCGGCGCCTCCTCGTCGCTCCACGAACCAGCCAAGCGAGGGTCGTCAGGTTCCACCGAGCCGGGGTCGTCGTCACGCTCGAAGGGCTCCCGCCCCACCGGAGCCGCCAGGTCCGCCGGCGCACCGCCCGCCTCCGCGCCCCCCCCCGAGACCGCCCACTCGACGGCCTGAAGAGAGCGGGGGAAGCTGTCGACCGGCTCCAAGAGGGTCAGTTCGTGGTCGCCGCCGGCGCCGAGCTCGCGAAAACGCCGGGCGCCAACCAGAACCCGGGACTCGAGCGAGCCCGCGGCGCGGTTGTAACTCTCCACGGTCCGTTGCAGGTTCGTCCGCAAGGTGTCCATGTGATCGGCGAACGTGCACAAACGCTCGTAGAGAGTTTTGCCGAGCGCACTGATCTCCTGGGCGTTCTGTGTCAACTTCTCCTGACGCCATCCGTAAGCGACCGCCTTGAGCAGGGCGATCAGCGTGGTCGGCGTGGCGAGGATGACTTTGTTCTCGACGCCGAAATCGAGCAGATCGGGGTCCGCTTCCAGGGCCGCGCTGAAGAACGCCTCTCCCGGCAGAAACGCGACCGTGAACTCCGGGGAACCTTCAAACTGCTGCCAATAGGCTTTGCTTCCAAGGCGTTGCAGGTGGCTCCGGACTTGCGCCGCGTGTTCCGCAAGCTTCTGATGCCGGCCCGCCTCGTCCCGGGAATCCATCGCCTCGAGATACGCCTTCAAGGAAACCTTGGCATCCACCACGACCTGCCTGTGGTTTGGCAGGTGGATGACCAGGTCCGGCCGCAACCGGCCGGCATCGGTATCCACGGTGGTTTGCTCGTCGAAATGACAGTACGCCGTCATTCCCGCCATCTCGACCACCCGCCGGAGTTGTACTTCGCCCCAGCGTCCCCGGACCGCGGGGGTACGCAGAGCGCTCACCAGGTTGGAAGTCTCGGCGCGCAACAGGTTCTGGGTGTCAAGAAGCCCCTTCACCTGTTCGGATATGCCCGCGTAAGCCGCCGCCCGGTTCTTCTCGATTTCGTTGAGGTTACGGTCCATCAGGTGGAGCGACTCCCGCACCGGGCGCAGCATCTCGTCGATCGCCTTCTGGCGCGTCGCAAGGTCGGTGCGGGCGCTGTCGTGGAACTTCTCGAGCGCCGTTTGGGCCAGGTTCAGGAAGGCCGCGTTGTTGGTATGGAGGGCCTCGGCCGAAAGAGCCTTGAAAGCGTCGGCCAGGCGCGCCTGGGCTTCGTCCAGCAGTTGCAGCTTCTCCGCGGCGAGCTTCCCACTTTCGGCCAGCCGCGTTTCGAGCTCGGTCTTGACGGCGAGCAGGGCGGCAGCCTCCTTTCGGGATTTCTCGATTTCCGAACGCAGGTGATCGCGGTCCTTGGTGAGGTCCTCGATGCGCGCCAGGTGGCCGGCGAGGCGCTCATTGAGCGCGCTCAGCTCCGCGGCCAACTCGCCCCGCGCCCTCGCATAGGCGGAGGCCGCGTCCGCCCTGAGCATTAGCCAGACCGCCAGACCGCCAAATACCAAACCAAC
Source organism: uncultured Solibacteraceae bacterium (assembly GCA_964425895.1). Taxonomy (GTDB): domain Bacteria; phylum Acidobacteriota; class Terriglobia; order Bryobacterales; family Bryobacteraceae; genus CAYRPT01. Next base: position 2,952 of record CAYRPT010000461.1, read on the forward strand.
GGCCAGCGCCAGAAAAAACGTCACTTGCGTCTCCAAGGCATACCTCCAAACCCATTGCTGTCTGTCTATCGGCGGGCCGACGGGAAAAGTGTAGATCCACCTCAGTACTGCGCTCGTGCCGGTACCATCGACCCTTGCGAGCCTCAGGCGGCCGATTTACGATCCTCCGTGGTTACACTGCGGGGAGGGCCCGTGTCAAGTGTCCGCTCCGCGCCGCCCGGACGGAGGGTGGCGTCGTTGGGGGCGAGCGCGTGGGGCGCCTTTGGGACGCCTTCCACTATGCCGAGAGCCAGCCTATGCCGAGTCCGGCACCGACGGTCCAAGAATCGCGGCCCGGAGCCCAGCAAATCGTGGGGTGCAGCTCCCGCTGTTTTGACACGGCTCGGCATATTCCGGGCTGAGATCATGGAGGTCAGGAAACTGAAGCGACGGGTACTGCCTGTACCGGCCGGCGTCCGGCGAATCCACAAACGAGAAGTCCACTGTTAAGCTTGCACAAGGTGTTCGCGTGGCGCGGTACTGTTGATTTCTTCTCCTGCCTTTGCTGGCGTTTGCCGGAACGCTTCAGGTCGAAATCCGCGAATCCGAAGTCTGGCTCGTCGATGGCGGTGGGGAAAGACGGATCACAAGTGATGGTAGACCGAAGGAACACGCTGCGCTTTCACCTGGCTTGAAGCACATCGCTTATTTGGAGCTCTGCGGCCGGAACGAGGGCTGCGCTCCCTCCATAGTAGTTGTCGACCTCAAGGGGCAGCGTGTCCGATCGCTCCAGCCAAAGCAGCAGAAGGCGGACTCTGCGGTCCCATGCGGCAGCGTTCTTTCGATCACCTGGACTGGGGAAAACGCGATCGCAGCCGTTTGCCATATCAATCCATCACTGAACGCGTATATTGAGACAGACCTCTCGACAGGCGGGAACAAGCGGGAATTGCTCGGCATCGACTTCACGCCTTCGCCGGACGGCAAGCTCGTCGCGCACGGGGGCTGGATTGTGCACTTCGCACCCCCGTACAGCCAAAGCAATTACCTGCAGGTTGAACACACGACGATCTATCCTCTTCCAGAGGGTACGCGCCCGGTCACTCAGACCGGCTTGACGCAACCGCCCGCAGTTGTGCGAAAAGAGGGTTCCACGTATCGCGGGATTCACGAGTTTCAACCCGGACTTTTCTGGTCACCCGATTCTCAGCGTATTGCCCTGATTGATTGCACCTATGATTGGACCCCAAGCTCACCCGCCTCTCTGTCCCGCGGTGACGGAAAGGAGTCAGGGCGGCTTTGCTCGCTGGCCGTCGTCTCCGTGAGCGGCCA
>CAYRPT010000462.1:0-4256 GCA_964425895.1 uncultured Solibacteraceae bacterium
CTGACCGTGTATATCGAGAACGTCGCCGCCGGCCCTTGGAGCCACCGCGCGACACGCGTCTATGCCGGCCACGGTAACGTGATCCAGGATCCCGGCGAGTTCCGGCTGGCCTCCGGCGGCCACAGCCTCGCAACTTCGTTCGTCGGCTTTGATTTTGAGAAGGGTGCTTCGGTCGTCCAAGGCTCGGACTCGCCGGTCGAAGCCCTGCGCGTTGATCCGAATACCCGGCATTACTCCCTGGATGTGCCGCATCGGCCGGCGCTGACCTTCATTCCCGATGCAACCGCCTGGCAGGCGGCCCGCCGCTGGCACGACGTAAACGGATTGCAGGCGGCGCCGGGCGTCGCGAAACTGGCCGGACGGTTCGCCTTCGATCTGTGGCAGGGCCGATACGCCGAAAGCGCAAAGGAACTGGAGCGCGCTTTCCGTTACGGTCTGACCGATGCGCTGGTGGTGTGGCACCGCTGGCAGCGCTGGGGCTATGACTACCGGCTGCCGGACATCTTCCCGCCTGATCCGGAGTTCGGAACCGGGGAAGACTTCCGGAATCTTGTTGAAGTCTGCCGGCGAGCCGGTGTGCTGTTTGCGGCGCACGATAACTACATCGACTTCTACCCCGACGCCGACGGATTCACCTACGACAACATCGTGTTCACCCGGCGAGGCGAGCCGCTGCGGGCGTGGTTCAACCGGCGCATGGAGGCGCAGTCCTACCGGTCGCGCGCGGATAGGGTGCTGCCGTTTGTCCAGCGGAACCTGCGGCTCATGAAGGAGGGTTTCGCTCCCACCGCCACGTTCGTCGATGTCTATGCGTCCATCTCGGCGTATGACTACTACACCCGCGAAGGCCGGTTCATCGACCGGTTGGACACGCGGAGGAAGCTCGGCGAGCTCTTCGCCTGGCAGCGCGAGTTCCTCGGCGACAACGCTCCGCAGACGTCCGAAGCCGGGCACGACGAGCTCATCGGCTGGCTGGATGGCGCCGACGCCCAACACCTGGCGGTGGACGCCTCCGGGAAGACGTGGCGGTGGAAGATCGAGAACTCGGACACCGAGCGCGTTCCCTGGTTTGACGCCGCGCACCACGATCGCTTCGTGCAGCGCGGCGCCGGCTACTCCGGGCGCTACGCCGGCGAGGAAGACGAGCGGGCGCACGGGATCTATAGCGACGACTACATCACCACGGAGGTGATAACGGCGCACCCGGCCATGGTGGCCCATCCGTTCGGACGCGATGTGGTCCGGAAGTACTGGCTGCTGCACGATCTGATGCGCAGCCTCGCACTACGCCGCATGGAGGACTTTGAATTCGCCGGCGGCAACCTGCACCGGCAGCTCATCCGCTGGGAAGGCGGGACGAGGGTCTGGATCAACCGGGGGCCCGAAGCCTGGCCGGTGGGCGATCGTGAACTGCCAAAGTACGGGTTCTACGCCCGCAGCCCGGTGGCCGGGGGATTCGTCGAGGCGGCGATCGAGCAGAAGGAGGGCGTCATCTACGAATGGTCCGCCGCTCCGGAAATGATCTACGTGAACGCTCGTCCGATGGTCTTCGACGAGACGGCCCAGGCGATTCGGGGAACCGAGGAGCCCGATCCACGGCGCGAGCGCATGAATGCCCGGGGCACGTTCGTTTCCCATGGCGCTTTGACGACCAATGGCGGCGCGCGCCTGACCCGTGAGGGAAACGCCCTGCTCGTCACCGCCCTGCCCGCGAGCCCGTCGTTTGAAGTGCGCTTGCGCTGGAACGAGCTTCCGTGGAGGCTGCCGGCGCCGGCGGCGGCCGAGGCCCTCGGCGAGGACGGACGGACCGTCCGGAGGTTGAGTTTGAAGCTGGAGGAAGGCGAGTTGGTCCTGCATTGCGAACCGGGCGTGTTTGCCTACCGGCTCTCACCCTGATTCGAGCGTGCTTCCCCCTGCGACCCGGTTACTTCATCGATGAGAGCCTGCATCCTTCGGACGTGGGAGCCGGACCAGTACGGTTTGCCGCACTGCGGGCATTCGCGAAGCCCGGTGCGCTGAAGTCCCTGCGGCGAGCTTCGGGCGGTTCCCCCGCCAGCCCCGCCGATCGTCGCCGGCCGGAGCACAGTGTTGCAGATCAAGCACCGGGTGAACGGCCGGATCGAGCCCGCCAGGTCGAATCGGCGAACCACTTCGGCGAGTTGCCGCCGCGGCGCGGTCTCCCGCACGCAGTAGCCGTGGGTCACCTCGCCGCGCTTGAGCAGGCAGCGGTCGCGGCTGAGCAGGATGCGCCGTTCGTTTCGCGAGATGCCTGCCAGCTCCGCGTCATCCAGCCGGTTCGAATAGCGGGTATCGAAACCGAGCATCCGCAGATAGGCGGCGAGCCGCCCCAGGTGCGTATCGAGGACGAACCGGATGGTTCGAAGGGGTTCCGGGCGGACCTTGAGCAGCGGGCGGATGTCGATCGCTTCGAACATCGGATACACGGCGATGCGGTCGCCGTCGCGGATGCGGTCCGTGAATGCCGCGGATTGGCCGTTGAGGATCACCAAGTCGACCTCCGTGTGGGGAACGCCGAAGCTCTCGATCACATCCTTCACGGCCGGCTCGACGAAGAAGCGATAGGAGAGCGGGCGAGCCCGCCCCGCGGCTGGCAGGAAGTCGTTCAGCTCCGCGTAGAACCGGATGGTGGCTTCCTTCACGGTGACTTCGCACCCCGCATGACCGCGGCCCGGTCCGCGCCGCTACGCGACGGTGAACACCTGCTTGATTTCGTAGGTCTGTCCGCCGGTCTTGTCGGTGACCGTGACGACGATGGAGTAATCACCGGCGGTGAGATCCGACGTCAAGTTCAAACTGAACCCGCCTTGAATGTGCCGCTCCGGGTAGAAGGACTCGCGCTCCTCAGCGGCAGCCACGGGTTGCTCAAACAGAAGACTCCCATTGGCTCGCAGGACACGGATGCCATAGGCGATGGAAAAACGGTTCTTGCCGGCGAATTGGTAGCCTACGATGTCAAACCGCGCCCAGACGGAATCGCCGGGCCGGTAGACCGGCCGCCGCAGCGGCTCGATGGATGTCTCACTCCGGTAGAACGCGAAATTGCGAACCGTCAGCGTATCGCTCGGCTCCACACTGCGGCCGCTCATCGTGAACCGGACGCGTGCTTCCGCCTTCGCCCCGCTCAGCTTGTCCTCTACTGCGATCCGGACCGCGTACTCCCCGGGCGGCCCCGTGGGAGGGAGCAGCGCATCGTAGCGGACAAGCGGCAGCCAGCCTTTCTTCTTGTCTTGTTCGGTCAACGTCGCGGTGACAGCCCCTTCCACCGGTTCCTTGATCGGCACGCCGCCCGGATCCGCGGCCGTGATGGTGTAGAGCAAGTGCAGACGGTCCTCCTCGTCGATTTCAGAGGTCTTGAAGCCGGCGATTCGAAATGTCAGGAAAATCGTGTCCCCGGCCTGGAAGACATAACTCGAGGGCAGCGGGGGGCCGCCGTCATACTGGTGAAGCGCGGCACGGACCACCTCGAGTCCAGAGGCCGGTCTCTGCGCGCCGCCCCCGGCGGGGACGACCAAAACCGCGGCGGCGGCCATCGCGCGCCACCCCTTCATGATGCCTCCCCTTCGGCGCCCCTCGCCTCCCGTAGTGCGAGGCGCCATTAGAAAGCCTGACCGGGCTGCCGGGGCGGCTCCAAAGGCACGGGCGCCGTGAGTGTCAACGGGATCTCCACCAACGCCGTTCGCTCCGATTCGAGGTCGCCGCCGTCGGTCACTCGCAGGCGGTAGCTGCTTGCGGGCACGTCAAACACAATCACGCCCTGCATCGTCGGACCCGGCTCGAGAATTCGCAGAAGACCCAGCCAGTTGGACACCCCGGCCGCGTCGGAGACCTCGAGGTGGCGATTCCCCTGGGCATCTTCGAGATGGAGCAGCGGCACCGCCACCTGCTGGTTCCCCGAGTTGGAGATTGTCAGCCGGATCAGGAGGAACTTGTGCTTGGGCACGCGCGGATTCAAGGAATCGCCGATCTGTGTCAGCCATTCGGTTTCAAGAACGTTGTAGTTGAGCGGTCCCACGGTGGCGAGCGTTCCCATCGGATACACGGTCTCGTCCCGCGACAAGCCGGAAGAGCAGGCCGCGAGGAGGCCGACGAGTCCTAGCACTATGTATCGCTTCCACCGAGGCATCTCGTTCACGATCTTAGCAGCCTGGTCAAGCGGTGGGCAGAGGGTCTTGCCGCATTCCGAGCGCTAACCGCGCGGCTGGGCGCCTCCGGCGCAGAGGCCGCACGTCATTGAT
>CAYRPT010000463.1:0-4235 GCA_964425895.1 uncultured Solibacteraceae bacterium
CAATGCCTTCGCTCCGTCGGACTCAAGGCTCTATTTCACCAACCGTGAGGGAGACAGAGTCCGCGTCCTCCCGGCCCGCATGACGTTGAAAATGGAGACACCCGAGCCGCTGCACTGAGCCGGTGTGCGGGTGTGCCCGCCGGGCGATCCGGGGTGGCCGGCGGGATAGAATGTGAGGGTGTACTTAGTCATCCATCCGGATGGCGCCCGCTCCGTCTGTCGATCCAGTTTTCTGGAGGTAGCGTGACATCTCTCGAATTTCCACGGATGTTCTCGAAGGCCCTGGCCGTCGTACTGTTTGTGTGTCTCCTGACGCCGGCCGGGGGGGCCGCGCAGACCACCGGCCAGCCGGCGCCGGACGCTGCGGCCGAGGTGGTCCGCGACTCAGAAGAGCCGGGCCCGGCGGACCCCGGAGCCGACGCGGCGGCCGCGCCCCAGACACTCGGCGACGAAGAGCTGGCTGAGTTGTCCGAGCGCGCGGAAGACCCGGGAGAAGACGTTGTGGGCGGCGCGCTGTCGAACGAACACCTCACCTACATCGTCATCGCGCTCGCGGCCGCCGTGATTGTACTGATCGCGAAATGAGCTACCGGCGCGCGCTGCTCGGCCTTTGCTTGGCCTTGGCCGGCGGCCCCGGCGAAGGCCGGGAAATGCCCGATTCCGCGGAAGGGGAAGCGTCTCACCGAGCTTCGTCGGCGAGCCGGACCCGATCCGAGGCGCCGCCCTGCCCCGGTTGCCTGGCGGTTCCCTTCCTCCGGCAGCCGAAGAACGGCTGCGGCGCGGCCAGCGTCGTCATGGTCGCCCACTATTGGAAACGTCATTCCGACGCGGCTTCGGCCCCTGAATCGCTGGAGGAGGCGCATCAGCGGCTATACCGGGCGGACCGGGGTGGAATCCTCCTGGCGGACATGCGGCAATACCTGGATGACCGCGGGTATCACGCCTTCACGTTCCGCGGTAACTGGAGCGAGGTGGAGCGGCATCTCTCGAAAGGCCGGCCGGTCATCGTGGGACTCAGGAAGGGGTCGTCCGGGAACCTGCACTTCGCCGTCTTGACGGGTTCGGACAACGGTCATGTCTGGTTGAACGATCCCACCCGAAAACGGCCCCGCCGTCAGAAGCGGGCCGACTTCGAGAAGCGATGGGCCGCGGCCGATCGCTGGGTTTTGTTGGCGACGCCCGCGCCGGCCCATGAACCCGGCTCGCGGTGACGCGGCACGCTGTAGCAAAGACGGCCATCCCGGAGGTCTTTGTGGCATAGACGAGCGGCAGACCGGCCGGGCGCCTTCTCTTGCTGTTCACCGGTCACGGAGGGCAAAACGAAACCGGCCGCCCGCCGCCGCTCCAACCTCACCGCCCCGCCGACTGGCGAACGCTACTGAAGGGGATGTCCACCACCACGTCGACATCGATCGGCTCGCCGTTGCGAGTGGCGGCGAGAAACCGCCATTGGAGCAGGTCGTCAGCGGCCTGGGCGTCGAGCTCCGGTCGTCCGCCACGCATAACCTTCACCCCATCCACCCGGCCGTCGCTCAGAATCGTCGCCGCCAGGCGGACCCGGCCCTCCACCGGAGCACGGGGCGCCGCGCCGGCATCCAGGGCGACCTTTCGCTGGTGGGGCACCGGCGCATAGACCTGCGGCGTTCCGCTCGCCGCCGCCCCCCGTTCGGCGAACCACAGCACCCAGTCCCCGGTGTAGGTATTCACGTGATCCATCGGGATCACGAGCGTGTACACCACGCGATCGCGAAACATGGCTTCGAGCGGGACGGGAATGGTCCGCGAGGACGGCCGCAGAGGAACCGACAGTGTCCGGCGCGCGGCTTTGAGCACGGTCGTTTCGTACGTCACCCATTTTTCGTCCTCTTCGGCAGCCGGGCGTGAGACCGGGCCGCGCTCGGCCTCCCCGGCGCCGGCTCCCCCAGCGGGTCCGACGGCGAGGCCCGGCACTCCGCTGAGCGCCCCTCCGGAGCCGCCCGCGGCAATCGCCGGATCGCCTACCTGTTCGCCGCGGGAAAACCGGCCGCTTCGGCTTCCTTCCGGGATGGGTGACGTCAGGTTGTGCGCGGGGTCGAGCCCGGCCACAATCGCATTCATTCCTTCGGCGGCCTCCCCCCCGCCGATCACCGGTGGAGCCTCGCGGACGATCGCGGCCCGAGCGCCGCCGCCTTGTCCCCCGCCCCCGGCGGCAGACGGCGGTACGAACGGCCGAGGCGGAGGTGGGCCGGGGATGCCGCTCACTCCCAGGCCGACCGCCAGGCGCGGAACCTCAACAGTGGCCGGCGGCAGAATCATCCCTGGAAGCGGCACGAGCGGAACCTCGGCAGCCTGGTGCGGCGCGTCCGGCGGCGGCACGAACGGGCGCGGAGGAACCCGCGGGATATCGAAACGAATGCCGCCCGGAATGCCCGGGGCAGCGTCGAGCCGCGGCGGCGCGAGGCTGACCACGGGAACGCTCGTGAGCCGGTCGTTCCGCTCGGGTGGCGGGACGAACTCGCGAGGCAGCCCGCGAGGCCGGTCCGGCGGCGCGACCGCCACCATGTTCGGCGCCGGCACGTCCCGTTCGAGCTCTTTGGCGGCGCCCGGCTGCGCGATGAATTGCCGGCCCGGCCGGCCGCCGGGTGGATTCGCGACGATGCTCTGCTTCCGGCTGGCGATCTCACCCCGCGACACCTCGGCTGTCGGAATATCGGGCGAGGGCGCGATCGGCGGCAGCTCGGGAGAGGATCGGTAATACAGGGGTTCGTCCCGCAGGTTCACGATTTCCAGCACGTATTCGGGTTCGTGGAGGCGGTCGGCGTCGAACGCCGGATCCCAACGGAAGCCCGCTGCCGCCAGCGCGACGTGAAGAGCCACGGACAACAGGAACGGCCACGGCTTCGGACCGTGAACAGACCGCACGGCCCCCTCGCCGTCTGGCAGAAGAATTCGGTTCACAGAGCCCTTAAACCGCTAGCTTATCTCAGCTTCTTGGTCCGGCTGGCAAACAGCCCGCGCCTTCGTTCCCCATCTACCGCCCCGCGGCGAGCGGCGCCGGCCAGGGACGCGTCAGGTACAGTTGTGATGCCCGGACCAGGTCGGACCAGCCCGGACGCTCCTGGCCCGTATGATAGGGGCGCATCACCGAGTCCGGGTCGTGCGTGTGCGGAAAACCCAATGCGTGCCCTACCTCATGCACCAGCACGTGCAACAGGCTGTACCGCGACCAGTCGGCGTTCGAGTTGATCCGGATCCGGCTCGAGGGTCCTCCCGTCCAGGGAAACTCCGCGGTTCCCAGGGCGAGCGTGGGTTCCTGGAACGGCTCCTCGGTGAACACCAGGGTCCGCTCGACTCCGGGCGGCTTCTCGGAAACGTGGATGCAGATGCCGTGCGCGCCCCCTCCCCAACGGCGGATGGCCTCAACACACATCTCCCGCCGCGCGGGCGACACCCCTTCCACGGAATAGCCGAGTTCGAGTTCGGTGCGGTGTCCGTCTTCGTTCCAGCCCCACAATGGACCGGAAGCCGCCTTCCGGGGCTGCAACTCCTCCCGCTGGAGGCACACCGCCCGGCCCTCTACTTCAACCACCGTGCAGGTGGAAGTTATACCCCATCCGAGCAGGAAGGCAAGGACAAACATCGGCGGCTGATTTCATCTTGCGCCCTGCCGCGCGCCGGGGAAAGACCGCCGGCTTGGGAGGCGTACCATCCCGAAACTGGTACTCGGCCGCTACAATGGCCCTCATGGCGGCGGCCTGCTTCGTTACGGTTTCGCTGGCGTTCGGTCTGGCCGTCGTCTCCTATGGCGGCACGGAGCCCCTCACATGGCACGTCACGCTGGCTGCGCTTGGCGTGGCGAGCGGGCTCTACTTCGTAAGCGCCCGCCCGGCTGCGCCTCCCCCGGGACGGCTCCTCACATTGATGCTGTTGGGCTTCGCCATGGTATGCGTCTTGCCGCTCGTCCCGCTTCCGGCCGCCCTGGTCGGAGCCCTATCGCCGGCCAGCGCGCGGATTCACGAGGCGGCGGCGACGGTCATGGGCGGCGCGGCGTGGTTTCCGCTCACGGTGTCGCCGGTGGCCACGTTCCAGTACTGCTTGATGATGTTGGGCTCCTTGGTTCTATTCCTCTTCGTGCGGGATGCGGGGTGGCGCTGGCGGACACGCCCGTGGATGGTGTTGCTGCCGCCCATCGCGGCGGGTACTCTGGAGGCCATCCTCGGGCTCGTTCAGGTATTGTCTTTCGGCGCCGCGCACGC
>CAYRPT010000464.1:0-4216 GCA_964425895.1 uncultured Solibacteraceae bacterium
TTTGCGCTTCCGGAATCGCTCGGCGTAGATCTTTGGGTCCCTGCTCTCGTTGGTATCGCAGTAGATGCGGATCTTGTCGCGGTACTTCGACCCGACGAGCCTCCAGGCCGGCACGTTGTAAACCTTGCCGGCGATGTCGTGCAGCGCCATGTCCAGGGCGCTGTAGCCCCCGCCCATACGCTGCTGGTTGGCGAACCACCGCACGCTGTCCAGAATCGGCTCGATCTGGAGCGGGTTCCGGCCCATGATGTGCGGCTTGAGCACGAGCGCGATGCCCTCGCGGCCGGCGTCGCGAACTTCACCGAGCCCGTAGACGCCCTGGTTCGTATCGATGCGGATGATGGGGTAGTCGTAGTTGGACGCGATCAGCACCGATCGCATGTCCGTGATCTTGAGCTGGCTGGGCGCGGAGTTCTTGTTCACCGCGGAGCCCGCGCTGGCCTGGGCGCCGGCCTTGTTCTCGGTCAGCCGGATGATGCCCGCCAGCGCCGCCGCGCGCGCGATCCAGCGTCGCCGCGACAGTGCTTGTCGGCCTGTGTGAGACATGGTTTCTGTTCCTCTGGTTCTTAGTCTGATCCTTCAATAGGCATGATGAAAGCGCCGCCGGCCGGCATCGCGAGCCACCGGCGGTTGCGGCCATTCTATACCCGTTGCCCCAGGCCCGGCTACCGCTACCCTCCAAGGGAAAGCCGCCAGGGCATTCCCCGCTATAATGGCGTTCTGAGCGCTAACCGCGCGGCTGCGCGCCTCCGGCGCAGAGGCCGCACTTCCTTGATAGAAGGGAACATTCACTAATGTTCCCTGGAGAGAGGCGCCCACCACTCCGGACATGAGCTCCAAGACCGGCACCGGGAAATACGAAAGCCTCCTCGCCATGTGCCGGAATCTCTCCCCCGTCCCGACGGCCGTGGCTCACCCCTGTGAGGAAACCGCGCTTGCGGGAGCCCTGGACGCCGCCCGCGAGCGCCTTATCAAGCCGATTCTCGTTGGGCCGGAGGAACGAATCCGCGAAACGGCCCGCGCCGCCGGCCTCGACCTCGGCGACACTCCCATCATCGACGCCCCCTACAGCCAGGCCTCCGCCACTCGGGCGGTGGAGCTCGTCCGCGAAGGACGGGCCGAACTCCTCATGAAAGGGAGCCTGCACACCGACGAACTGCTGAGCGCCATTGTCGCCCGCGACACCGGGCTCCGGACCAACCGTAGGCTGAGCCACGTCTACATCATGGATGTGCCGGCCTACCACAAGGTGCTCTTCGTCACCGACGCCGCCATCAATATCTCGCCCGTCCTCGAAGACAAGGTGGACATCTGCCAGAACGCCATCGACCTCGCCCTGGCGATGGGGATCAAGCGGCCCAAGGTCGCCCTGCTGTCCGCGGTGGAGACGGTCACTTCAAAGATTCCGGCCACCGTCGAGGCTGCCGCCCTCTGCAAGATGGTGGACCGCGGCCAGATCACCGGCGGTGTCCTGGACGGTCCGCTAGCGTTCGACAACGCCATCAGCGCCGAAGCCGCGCGGAAGAAAGGCATTCGCTCCGAGGTCGCCGGGGACCCCGACATCCTGGTTGCTCCCGATCTGGAGGCGGGCAATATATTGGCGAAGCAATTCAGCCTGTTGGCCCGTGCCGATTGCGCTGGCGTGGTGATGGGCGCGCGCGTCCCCATTATTCTCACCAGCCGTGCCGACAGCGTCCGCGCACGAATCGCCAGTTCCGCCGTCGCCATGCTCGTCGCTCACGCGAGGCGAAAGCAGGGGCGGCTCGCCGGTCCGTCCTCCGGCCACTGAGGGAGCGTCCGTTTGCTCAACGTCGAAGCGGCGGGCCGGCGCCGCAATGGGCGCCAGCCCCGCGTTTCTTCCATCGCCTGGAGATTACGCTCCGATCACGCCGCCATCCGTGCGGACGATCGCCAGCACCGAAGAGCGCGGGCGGCCGCCCGGTCCGCCGAACTGACTCTTCGGCCAGTTGCTGTATTTCGCCGGGTTGTCCGCCAGCCCTTCCTCGCCAGGATGCTGGATCCCGACGAAGATCGTCGTTCCATCCGGTGTTGCAATGACTCCGGTAACCTCGCACTGCGGCGGGCTGGTCAGGAACCGGCGAACCTCCCGGCTATTCGGATCCGCGCACAGCATTGTGTTGGATCCAATCTTCTGCCAGTCGCCCGCACCATCGCCTTGCTGGTCGGTCTGGATCCACAGGCGGCCGTGGTTATCGAACCACAAGCCGTCGGGAGCCCCGAAATCGGCGCTGCCCGCCGGCGCATCCACGATATTGCCCACGTAACCGTCGTGCCCGTCCGGCGCGTACGAACTACCGAGCGTCTTCGGCTTGGGGACGTGACTCGCGGCTTCGGTATCGCCGCAAAGCAGGAAGATGTCCCACTCGAAGCCGGTGGCCGTCACGGTGTCGCCGTCTTCGCGCCAGCGGATGATGTGGCCGTAGTCGTTGTCGGGCCGCGGGTTGGCGATGTCGACCGGCGGCCTGGACCTTCCGGCGCCGGTGGATCCGTCCGGGTTATTCGACGAGGCGGGAGTTCCGCCCCGGAGCGAGTTGTTCGTCAGCGTGCAATACACCTCCAGCCTGGTGAAGCCGTTGATGCGCGGCCGAACGGCGGTCCACTCCGGACGGTCCATCATGGTCGCGCCCACCGCGTCGGCGGCCATGCGGGTTTTCACCAGGATCTTCGCCAGGACGTCGTTGTCATCCTCGCCGGCGAATTCCGGGAGTTCTCGCAGCTTGAGCTTGCGGCTCGGCGACAAGGTGTCATCGATGACGCTGTCGGTGTCGGGCGCCAGCGGTATCCACATGCCCCGGTAGGTCCCGGCGGCGGCGCCGGGCTCGGAGGTGAACCTGGCGACATAGAGCGTCCCCTGATCGAGCAGGTCCTTGTTCGCGGCGCGGTCGTTCGGATTCCAGGAACGCGAGCACACGAACTTGTAGATGTACTCGTTTCGTTCGTCGTCGCCCATGTAGAAACCGAAGCGGCGGTCCGCGTCGGTCGCCAGCGTGGCGCTCTCCGCCTTGAAACGGCCCATCGAGGTCCTCTTCACCGGAGTGCTGGTGGGATCCCAAGGGTCAATCTCCACGCGCCAGCCGAACAGGTTTTGCTCGTTCGGCGTGATGTCGGTGTCGAAACGGTCGTCCACCACGTGCCACTTGTAGATGCTGGTGCTTCCCAACCCGACGTTTGTGGTGAAGCCGTCCTTGGTGATGCCGTACCGCCGCTCAAGCCGGGTCTGTTCGTGGTCCGCGTTCTTCCAGCCGAAGTAGCCGTTCCAGTTCTCTTCGCACGCCAGGTAGGTTCCCCACGGCGTGTAACCATGGGCGCAGTTGTTGATCGTGCCCCAGGCCGTCGTACCTCCCGTCAACGTGCCTGTGTAAACCGTACCGTCCGGCCGGATGTTGTACCGCTTCGTCTGCAGAAGGGGATGGCCGGCTGCCGGCCCGGACACCGTCATCTGGGTATTCGCCGTGATGCGCCGGGCATACCGCGAATTCCGTACCACCCGCCAGCGGCCCCCGCCGGTACGGAGGATCTCGATCACCGATGCCCCATGCGCCGCCTGCGATTTCCTGATCTTGTCGATGGTGGCCACTGAGCCCGGCAGCCCGCCGGAAAGCTCATCCAACCCATCGGGGTGCAGGATAGACTCGTGCGTGTATTCGTGGTTCACCACGAGCAGGCCGTGCGCACTTGACGGGTGGCCGTTCTCGGTGAACGGGAAGAAGTGCATCCCGTCGTTGTGCATGCCGAATTGTTGCGCCTGCGCGTCGGCGCCCTGCGAAGCGTTGGGGGCCCAACCCGGCGCACCAGCCATGATCGGATCGCCCCAGGCGGCCAGCAAATGCACCTCGTAGCCCGCCGGAACCCTGACTTCATCCGCGACCGGAGTCAGTATCTTGCCCGTCCCCGCGTCGAGAACGGCCCGGCTCGGAGGTATACTCTCAAAGCCGATCCCGCCGAACCCTTCGCTCGGCGGTATCGGCGCCGCGGACATCGTTTTCACGAGTCCGTCGATTGACACACCGCCGAGAGTAGCGAGCAGCGGCGCTGACAGTCCCGTCAGGATGAACCGCCGGCGGCTGTAGCCGACTCGGTCCAGCACGTCACGGATCGATTCGTTGCGCGACAGATTGATGGTCGCGTCGTTCGTCGGATGGAATTTCCCCTTCAAGATCCCTCCTAGATTAGGTGTTGAATTGGCCCAGAATGC
>CAYRPT010000465.1:0-1051 GCA_964425895.1 uncultured Solibacteraceae bacterium
GCCCTTGCATCATCATTTCGAGGCTGTCGGATGGGCCGAGTCGAAAATCATCATCCGTTTCTGGATCACGGGCCTCGTCATGGCGCTGTTCGCGCTCACGACGCTAAAACTCCGATGACGGCGGCGGACTTGAACGGAGCCAACGTGACGGTGGCGGGCCTCGGGAAGTCCGGGCTGGCGGCCCTGGCCCTGCTGCGGACGCATGACGCCCGCCTCGCCGCCGTGGACGCCAAGCCGATCGAAGAGCTCGGCGGAACCGCCGCCCGCCTCGAACAACTCGGCGCCCGGTTTCATCTCCAATCTCCCGAGGCCTTCGCGGACAGTGATCTGATCGTCCTTTCGCCGGGCGTGCCGCCGGATCTGCCGGAGCTTGCCCCGGCGCGCGACCGGGGCGTTCCCATCATCGGGGAGGTGGAGCTGGCCGGCTTGTTTCTTAAGGGGCCTTCCATCGGCATCACCGGGTCCAACGGCAAAACGACGACCACCGCCCTCACCGGCCACATCCTGAGCGGGGCCGGCATTCCGGCGCAGGTGGGCGGCAACATCGGGAACCCGCCGACGAGCATGGTCGACTCCAGCCGCGATGACCAGTGGAACGTCCTCGAGCTCTCCAGCTTCCAACTGGAGACGATCCGCCACTTCCGGGTCACCGTCGGGGCCGTGCTGAACGTCACGCCCGACCACCTCGACCGCCACCACACGATGGCCGCCTATGTGGCCGCCAAGCGCCGGATCTTCGAGACCCAGCGCCCGGGCGACCGGGCGATCCTCAACGCCGACGATTCCGTCTGCCGGGAATACGCCGCTTGCGTGCGATCCTCTCCCGTCTGGTTTTCGATGACCATCCGCCCGGCCTTTGGATTCTGGCAGGACGACCGCCGGATCTGGTGCGACGACGGCCCCTTGCTGAACATCGCGGAGATCCCCCTGCACGGCGCCCACAACGTGGAAAACGTGATGGCCGCCGCGGCGGCGGCGCGCCGCGGCCGGGCGAGGCGCGGGCGGGCACCCCCCCCCCAGCCCCCCCATACCCCCGGCGGAAACCCGGTGG
>CAYRPT010000465.1:1061-4211 GCA_964425895.1 uncultured Solibacteraceae bacterium
GGCGCGCCTGGCCGGCGCGCCACTGGAGGCGATCGCGGCCGCCGTGCGCACCTTTCCCGGCGTCGAACACCGGTTGGAGTTCGTCCGGACGGTGGACGGCGTCGACTGGTACAACGATTCCAAAGCGACCAACGTCGACGCCGCCCTCAAGGCGGTGCACGCCTTCTCCGGCGGACTGTGGATCATTCTGGGCGGTAAGGACAAAGGAAGTGACTACCGGCCGTTGGGTTCCGCGCTCAAGAGCCGCGCGCACGCCGCGCTGCTGATCGGCGCGGCCGCGGAAAAGATCGCCGGCCACCTCGGCGATTGCGTCGAAGCCATTCCGTGCGGCGACCTGCCGGCCGCGGTCGCCGAAGCGTACCGCCGCGCGCGTCCCGGTGACATCGTGCTACTGGCTCCGGCCTGCGCCAGCTTCGACCAGTTCACGAGCTTCGAGCACCGCGGCCGCGTATTCAAAGATCTCGTCCGGTCCCTGGTGGAAACCGGGCGGAGGGAGGATTCGCGGTGCGCGTAAGAACCGACTGGGCACTGTTTCTCACCATCGTGGGTATGGTTTCGTTCGGCCTGGTCTTTGTCTATAGCTCCTCGTCAGTCATCGCCGAGCAGCGTTACGGCGAGCCCAGCTATTTCTTCCTCTTGCGCCAGACCGCGGCGGCCATCCTCGCCTTCTGCGCCCTTATGGTTCTGGCCAAGCATGACTACCGGCGGCTCAAGTCGCCCCAGTGGGCGTTTACCTGTCTTGGCGTGGTGCTGGTGCTCCTGGTGGCGGTGTACTTCGCGGACGCCCGGACACACCGGTGGCTCGACCTCGGGCCTCTGAACATTCAGCCGTCGGAATTCGCGAAGCCGGCCCTCATCGTCTTTCTCGCCTATTTCGTCACCCAGCGCGCCTCCGATATCAACGGCCGTCACACCGTGCTGCCGGCCGCAATGGCGATGGTGATGCTGGCCGGCGCCGTCATCGTCGCCGACCTGGGTACGGCGATCGTGTTGATGGGCACCGCGGCGGCGGTCTTCTTTGTGGCTGGCCTGGAGCGCCGGTTCTTTCACATCGCGGCGCTCGTCAGCGTCATCCTGCTGACGCTGGCCGTTCTCCAGAAGCCGTACCGTCTCAAGCGCGTCCTGGATTTCGTCGACCCGGGCCACCGCGTCCTGACGCGGATCGACCCGGGTGGGGTTGTACTCAAGTACGCCAGCCAAGCCACGGTGACGGGGGACTCCGGTTATCAGGCGCGCCAATCCCGGATCGCAGTCGGCGCGGGCGGCCTCTTCGGCCAGGGCCTTATGAAAGGCAACCAGAAGCTGTTCTACCTGCCCGAAGCCCACACCGACTTCATCCTCGCCGTAGTCGGCGAAGAGTTGGGCTTGTTTGGCGCCACCCTGCTCCTCGCGGGATTCGTGGTCATTCTCTGGCGGGGCTTCCGGCTCTACTGGATCGCCCTGGACGACTTCGGCCGTTACCTGGCCGTCGGCGTGACCGCGGCCGTCGTTCTTCAAGCGTTCGTCAACATGAGCGTGGTGCTGGGCCTGGGACCGACGAAAGGGATACCGCTACCGTTGATCAGTTATGGAGGCAGCTCCCTGTTGAGCACGATGGTGTCGCTCGGGCTGCTGCTGAGTGTGAGTGAACGGGCCCGATGTTGAATGTTCCGCGCTGCTTTCTGATGGCCGGCGGAGGCACGGGCGGCCACGTTCTTCCGGCGCTGGCCGTGGCGCGCGAACTGCAAAGGCGCGGCCATCGCGTGCTGTTCGTCGGTACGCGGCGGGGCATGGAGGCGCGGCTGGCGCCGGCGGCGGGATTCGAGGTCGAGTGGATCGAGATCGGCGGCTTGAAACGGGTTGGCGCGATGCAATCCGTCCGTACACTGGCACAGTTGCCCGCCAGCGTGTTCAAGGCGCTGTCCCTCATCCGGCGTCACCGGCCCGCGGCGGTGTTCAGTACGGGCGGCTTCGTCGGTGGTCCGGTGATGCTGGCCGGATGGCTGAGCCGCACGCCGGTGGTGGTCATGGAGCCCAACGTGATTCCGGGTTTCACCAACCGCCGCCTGGGTCCGCTGGTGGCGCGGGCGCTGCTCAGCTTCCCGGAAACGGCCCGCTGGTTTCCCCGGGGCCGCAGCGAGGTCACCGGCCTGCCGGTGCGCGCCGAGTTCTTTGCGCTGCCTCCGAAGGCCCCCGGCGAAACACTGGCCGTCCTGATCACCGGCGGCAGCCAGGGCGCGCGCACGCTGAATCGCGCCGCCCGCGAGAGTTGGGAACTGTTCGCCGCCGCCCCGTTTCCTGTCGAACTCATCCATCAATGCGGCCGGGATATGTGGGAAGATCTGTCGCGCGGCTTCCAGGCGACGGGGCTCGCGGGCGAGGTAACGCCGTTTATCGACGACATGCCGGCGGCGTTCCGGCGCGCCGACCTGGTGGTGTGCCGCTCCGGCGCCGGCGCCGTCGCCGAGTTGGCGGCTGCCGGCAAGCCGTCGATCCTTGTCCCTTTTCCCTACGCCGCGGACGATCACCAGTTGCGCAACGCCGAGGCGTTTGTCCGGGAAGGCGCGGCCCGCCTCGTGCTCGATCGCGAGTTCACCGGCCGCCGCCTTTTCGACGAGGTGGCCGCGCTCGCCGCCGGCCGGGAGGCGCTGGCGCGGATGGGCCGCCGCGCCCGCGCGTTGGCGCGGCCCGGCGCCGCGGAACGCGCGGCCGATTGGCTGGAAGAACTTGCGGGCGGCCGGGCGTCCATTGACATCGCCGCGGAAGTCCGAAACAATAACAAGGGCTAATGTTTTTGCGACCCCAACACCTCCACTTTGTCGGCATTGGAGGTATCGGCATGAGCGGCATCGCCGAGGTGCTCCTGAACCTGGGCTACGAGGTCTCCGGGAGCGACCTGCGCGGCAGCCCCATCACCGAGCGCCTGGCGCGCCTGGGTGCGACGATCTATAGCGGCCATGCGGCGGCGCAGGTGGGCGACGCCAAGGCCGTGGTGATCTCGTCGGCGGTCAAGGAGGACAACCCGGAGGTGCAAGAGGCGCGCCGCCTTCAGATTCCGGTGATACCGCGCGGCGAGCTGCTGGCCGAGTTGATGCGGCTGAAGTTCGGTGTCGCCGTGGCGGGCAGCCACGGAAAGACCACCACCACCTCGATGCTGGCGGTCATGCTGAG
>CAYRPT010000466.1:0-4211 GCA_964425895.1 uncultured Solibacteraceae bacterium
GGATTTCGAGGCGTCCGTCGGGTGAGGAGAGGGGCTCGGCGACGGGTTGTGCGAGGCCGTGTGCCGCCAGGGCGAGCATGAGGACAACTGAGCGCATGAGAGCCTCCCGTGGAGCCACGATACCACGCGAAACCGTGGTGCTCCGGACCGGGCGAACGGCGAATCGGGCTCAGGCGGGCGCGACGCGACGCCGGCGCCCGCCGCTTTGGGAGGCCGCCATTGCGAGAGCCTTGCGCGCGGTTGTACTCACTGGCATCCGGTCCAGCCGGTCTTGATCCACCCAGGTGAGCCCCGGCGGCTTGCGGCGGAGCCGGGCGCGGAGGACGGTTATCCGGTAGGAATGGTTCGTGATGCCGTGGCGGAACCATCCGCATTCTTCCAGGCTTTCGGCGGCGGGCACCTGCGCGGGCTCCGGCAGCTCCCAGAAACCGGCCAGTTTCGCCGTATGGGCCGGACGCTGCCACATCAGCAGCCGGGAGCCGCGCTCGATGAGAAGCAGAATGCGCTCCTCGCGCCGGATCTCCTCCCGGCCCAGCTTCACCGGCAATTCGTTCTGCGTGCCCTGCTGGCGGGCCTCACAACCAGCCTGCACGGGACAAACGGAGCACCGCGGGTTCTTCGGAAGACAAAGGGTGGCGCCGAGCTCCATCATGGCCTGGTTGCATTCACCCGGCCGCCGGGGAGCCAGCAGGGCGGCGGCATAGGCGGCCAGCCGGCGGCGGGTCGCAGCCGCGCGGATATCGCCCGCGTCGTTCGACAGGCGGCTGAGCACCCGCTGTGTGTTGCCGTCGAGTACCGCGTGGGGCCGCCCGAAGGCGATGCTGGCGATTGCCGACGCCGTGTAGTCGCCGACGCCGGCCAGCCTCCGGATGCCGGCATAGTCCTCCGGGAACCCGCCCCGCTCCACGATTTGCCGCGCCGCCTGGCCGAGGAGCCGCGCCCGCCGGTAGTAGCCGAGCCCCGCCCAGAGCGTCAACAAATCGTCTTCCGGGGCGGCGGCGAGCGCTTCGACAGTCGGGAAACGTTCGAGGAAGCGGTCGTAGTAGGGCAGCACAGCCGCGACGCGCGTCTGCTGGAGCATGATCTCGCTGATCCAGATCCGGTACGGATCCCGAGTCCGCCGCCAGGGCAACGTACGGCCATGGAGCTTGTACCACCGGAGCAGGCGCCGCCGCATCGCTTGGATTGTCATGGAGTCCCCGGCAACGGTCGCGGCCCGGCGGACCAGCCTCGGGCGGCCCTCCCGCCGCCACCAGCTATACTGTGAAGGGTCCCTCCTTCGGCTCCGCAAAGATCGTGCAAGACGCCATTGTCATCCATGGTGCGCGCGTCCACAACCTGAAGGACATTTCTCTTTCGATTCCCCACAACCGGTTGACGGTGGTGACGGGGGTCTCGGGATCCGGCAAGTCCTCGCTCGTCTTCGACACGATCTACGCCGAAGGGCAGCGGCGCTACGTGGAATCGCTGTCGGCCTATGCGCGCCAGTTCCTCGAACGGATGGGCAAGCCCGACGTGGATGAAATCGACGGCATCGCGCCGCCCGTCGCGATCCGGCAGAAGAACACCACGCGGAATCCCCGGTCGACGGTGGCCACGTCCACGGAGCTCTACGACTACCTGCGTCTGCTCTATGCCCGCGCGGGACGAACGTACTGTCCCCAGTGCGGCGAGCAGGTCCGCAAGGACACGGTGGACTACGTGGCGGCCACAATGCTTGCGCAGCCGGAGGGGTCGCGGTGGCATGCGCTGTTCCCCCTGCCCGCCGGTCTCGCGACGGAGGCGCTCCGGGATCGTCTGTTCGATCTGCGCAAGAAGGGGTTCAACCGCCTCTACCAGGACGGCCGTGTCTTCGAGTTCTCGACGCCCGAGTCGCTGCTCGACATCGACTTCCACCGGCCCGTGCAGCTTCTGGTGGACCGGATTTCGATTGGGCCGGGGCTCCACCAGCGGCTCGTGGACACCACGGAAATCTGCTATCGCGAGGCGGGCGAGGTGGTCTTCGAGCCGGCCGGCGGGGGCCCGCGGCTCCGCTTCAACGAGCGATTCGCCTGCGCCCGCTGCAACCGGGAATTCGCCGAGCCCGAGCCGGGACTGTTCAGCTTCAACAGCCCGCACGGAGCCTGCCCGCGATGCCAGGGCTTCGGCAACGTGGTGGATTACGACATCGAGCGGGTGATTCCCGATCCGTACCTCAGCATCGCCGGGGGGGCGGTGGACCCCTGGTCCAAGCCGGCCTATCGCCACTTCCTGACGGAATTCAAGCGGACGCACCGCGGCCAGGTGCGGCTCGACGTGCCCTACAACGAGCTGTCGGACTCGGAAAAAAGGCTGGTGGAGGACGCGGTACGCCGGAGTTTCGCGCGCCTCGACGAGAAGAAATACAAGGTTCATGTCCGCGTTTTTCTGAGCCGTTACCGGGGCTACGCCGAATGCGTCGTATGCGGGGGGTCGCGGCTACGGGCCGAAGCCCTGTTGGTGAAGGTGGGCGGGGCGACGATCGCCCAAGTGGTACGCACGAACATCGCGCGCGCCCTGGCTTTCTTCGCGCAGCTCGAGCTCGACCCGGAAGAGGAGGCGATCGCCGGCAAAGTGCTGGTTGAAATCCGCCAGCGGCTCCGGTTTCTTCATGATGTCGGCCTGGACTACCTGACGCTCGACCGGCTGGCGGCGACTTTGTCCGGCGGGGAAGCCCAGCGGATCCAGCTCGCAACCTGCCTGGGCTCCCGGCTCGTGGGCGCCACCTACGTCCTGGATGAGCCGTCGATCGGCCTCCACAGTCGCGATACGGGCCGGTTGATTCATATCCTCGAGGAGCTGCGCGAGCTCGGAAACACGATCGTGGTGGTGGAGCACGACGCCGAGATCATGCGGGCGGCCGACCACATCGTCGATCTGGGGCCGGGCGCCGGCGAACAGGGCGGGCGCGTGATCTTCGAGGGACCGATGTCAGCGATGACCGGCAACGGGGTAAAATCGCTGACGGCGCGTTACCTTCGGGGCGAACTCGAGACGTCGAAACGGGGCGTCCGGCGCCGGGTCCGGCCGAAGCGGACCATTCTGATCCGCGGCGCGCGAGCCCACAACCTCAAGAACATTGACGTCGAGGTGCCGCTCGACATGATGGTGGCGGTGACGGGAGTGTCCGGTTCCGGGAAGTCGTCCCTGGTGCACGACGTCATCTACCGCGCGCTCGTTGCCGGGCGAGGCGGTGACGAAGGCGAGGAGGCGTTCCAGGACACCGGTGAGAAGCGTGCGTGGCGGAGCGTGGAGAGAGGGAACCTGGTCAGCGAGGTGGTGCTGGTGGATCAGTCGCCGATCGGCCGCACGCCGCGCTCGAATCCGGTTACCTATCTTAAGGCGTTCGACCATATTCGGGCGCTGTTCGCCGACACGGCGGAGGCGCGCCGCCAAGGCTACACGGCGGGTCACTTCTCTTTCAACATCCCGGGCGGACGCTGCGAAACCTGCCAGGGCGACGGCACCGTCACGGTCGAGATGCAGTTTCTGGCCGATGTCGAGTTGGTGTGCGAGGATTGCCAAGGGACCCGTTACAAGAGCAGCATCCTGGAGATTCGTTACCGCGGCCTCAACATCCACGAGGTCCTGCAATTGACGGTTCGCGAGGCGCTCGCCTTCTTCGGCGACCATCCGCGGCTGGCCGACCGGCTGGCGGTGCTCGACGAAGTGGGGCTGGGGTATTTGCGGCTGGGCCAGTCGGCCACCACGCTCTCGGGCGGCGAAGCGCAGCGGGTGAAGCTGGCCGCTCACCTGGCGCAGGCGTCCTGCGCCGGCACACTGTTTCTTTTTGATGAGCCGACGACGGGCCTGCACTTCGACGATATTGCACGCCTGCTGGATGCCTTCCAGCGGCTGATCCGAAGCGGCGGCAGCATTCTGATCATCGAGCATAACCTTGATGTAATCCGGTCGGCCGATTGGATCATCGACCTCGGCCCGGAAGGCGGCGATGCCGGCGGGCGGATCGTGGTGGCCGGCATCCCGGAGGCGGTGATGGACTGTCCGGCATCACACACCGGCCGGTTTCTGAAGCGGAGGAACGAGGGGCTTGCGCCGGCGCCGCGGCCGGCCCTGGGCTGAAGGGGGCCCGCCGCGCCGGCAGCGCGCCCGCCCCCGGGGCGCCGCCGCGGTCCCTGGAATAATGGGGGTATGGGGTTTCAGCTCGCCATCGACTACTCACCGAAGGGCGA
>CAYRPT010000467.1:0-4202 GCA_964425895.1 uncultured Solibacteraceae bacterium
GGTCGAGATCGCCGTCGTCGAGGGCCAGCAGGTGAAGAAAGGCCAGATGCTGGCCCGTCTCGAGTCCGTCCAGCCGGAGGCGGAAGTGACCGCCCAACGAGCCCAGGTGAGCAGCGCCGAAGCCGAAGTGACCGCCGCCGAGGCCTCCGTGAAAGCGGCCGATGAGAACCTGCTCACAACGGCGGCGGCCGTGGAGCGGGCCCAGGCCGAGTTGGAGCGCGCGCGGCTGAACTTCGACCGCGCCAAGGAGCTGAGCGAAGAGCGTCTGATCGCCCGCCAGGAGTTTGATCAGCGTAAAGCGGAGTTCGAGGCGCTGTCGGCGGGCGTGCGCGAGGCCGAAGCCCGCCGGTCGCAGGCCAAGGCCCAGCGGGACCAATTCGCCTCTCAGCTCGCGGCCGCGGAGAAACGCGTCGCTCTCGCCAAGGCCAACCTCCGCCGCGCTCAAGACGTTTTGCAGCGCACCTTTGCGATCGCGCCGCTGGATGGGGTGGTCACCAACCTCCCTGTCCGGGTGGGCGAGACCGTCGTGCCGGGTATTCAGAACTCTCCGGCGAGCTTGATTATGACCATCGCTGATATGTCGCTGATCACCGCCGAGGTCAAGGTGGACGAAACCGACATCGTTAACGTCAAGCTTGACCAGGTGGCCGACATCAGCATCGACGCCATCCCCGACCGGAAGTTCCAGGGTCACGTCATCGAGATCGGGAACACGGCGATCCTCCGCTCCACGGGTCTCGCGGCTTCGCAGAGCGCCGTTTCCAGCCAGGAGGCCAAGGATTTCAAGGTCGTCATCGCCCTGGACGACCCGCCGGCCGAGATCCGCCCTGGGCTGTCCTGTACCGCCAAGATCACCACCGCCACGCGCGACAGCGTGTTGACGGTTCCGATTCAGGCGCTCACGGTGCGCCAGAAGGGGGACTTGGTCAAGACCGCCGACGGCGGCGGGAAGAACGACCCGGCGGAACAATTGAGCGAGGAAGAACGTAAGAAGGAATTGCAGGGCGTGTTCGTGGTCAATGGCAAGACCGCCGTCTTCCGGGAGGTCAAGACGGGTATCACCGGCGCCACCGACATCGAAGTCACCGAAGGATTGAACGAACAAGAGGAAATCATCACGGGCAGCTACAAGGTGATCCGGACGATCCGCAACGCGGCCCCCATCGAGATCGACAACAAGATAGCCCGGACAGATTCTTAGCGGGCCGTGTAACACCCGGCGGCGGAGCCGTCGCCTTCTCTAAGAGAGACGGGCGGAGGGATTCGGCCCGGCGCGGACCGGGTGCCCGGGCGGCGAAAGCCGCAATCCAGCAGCGGGTTGAGAGAGTGGAGAGAGGAATGGCACAGGCAGCCGATACTTTGGCCGACCGCGGGGCGCAGCTCGTGCGGGACGGCGTGGTCATCCGGACCTACGATCTCCGTAAGACCTACATCATGGGCGAGCAGGAGATCCACGCCGTCGACGGCGTGGACGTCTTGATCCGGAAGGGCGAATATGTAGCGATCATGGGCCCTTCGGGGTCCGGCAAGTCGACCCTCATGAACCTGATCGGCTGCCTCGATACTCCGACCGGCGGGGAATACTATATCAGCGGCCGCCTTGTCAGCAGCATGGATGACGACGAGCTGGCGCGCATCCGGAACAAGGAGATCGGCTTCGTGTTCCAAACCTTCAACCTGCTGGCCCGGGCCGACGCGCTGCACAACGTCGAGCTGCCGCTGATCTACTCCGGGGTGCCCTCGGAAATCCGCCAGGAAAAAGCCCGCCAGTCCCTCATCCACGTGGACCTGGAACAGCGCATGCATCACAAGCCGAGCGAACTCTCCGGCGGCCAGCGGCAGCGCGTCGCGATTGCCCGGGCGCTCGTCAATGACCCAGCCATTCTGTTGGCCGACGAGCCCACCGGGAACCTGGACTCAGCCACCGGCGTCGAGATCATGGCGTTGTTCGACCGCCTCCATCAACAGGGCAACACGATCATCCTGGTGACCCACGAGCATGACATCGCCATGCACGCGCACCGCGTCCTCCACATCCGCGACGGAAAGATCGACCGAGACGAACGGCTCAAGTAGATCTTTCCGCCACCGGTCCTTCTGGCTGGAGTGAGGGCAGGGTTTCCCGGGAGGCGGGGAGTTCCTGATCCTTGTACTGCAACTGGTAGAGCTTCCAATAGATGCCGCGGTGGGCGAGGAGTTCGTTGTGTCCGCCGGATTCCCGCAACTCGCCGTGATGCATGACGAGAATGCGATCGGCCCGCTGGATGGTGGAGAGCCGGTGGGCGATCACGATGGAGGTGCGCCCGGAGACCAGCTTGGAAACGGCGTCCCTCACTTTGAATTCCGTATCCGTATCGACGCTCGACGTGGCTTCGTCCAGGATGAGGAATCGCGGCTGGTGGGCCAGCGCGCGGGCGAAGCTGATGAGCTGCTTCTGCCCGGTTGAGATTCCCGCCCCACGCTCCCGTACCGGGTGGCGAAGTCCCTCGGGCAACGAAGCGATGTAGTCGGTCAGATTGACCTGCTCGGCCGCGGCGACCAGGTGCTCCTCCTCGATCCACGGAGTTCCCAGCCGGATGTTGCCCTCGATGGTGCCGGTGAACAGGTGGGGGTCCTGGAGCACGACGCCGAATTGACGGCGCAGCTCGCGGGGGTCCCACTCGCGCAGATCCACCCCGCCGATACGGATGCCGCCCCGGGATACATCATAGAACCGCAACAAGAGGGAGATCAGCGTGGTCTTGCCGGCGCCGGTGTGGCCAACGACGGCGACCGTCTCGCCCGGCTCAATGCGGAAGGTGACGTCGCGCAGCACCCACTCCTCGGCGTGATAGGCGAACCACACGTGATCAAATTCGATGGCGGCGGATTCGGCCGGCCGGGGGCGGGGCGCGGCCGGCGGCTCAATCGCGGGCCGGGTATCGAGGAGAGCGAAGATACGCTCCGCGGCGGCGTTGGCCGCCTGAAGGATGTTGTACTTCTCGCTCAGGTCCTGGATCGGGCGGAAGAAACGCATCCCGTACTGGAAGAAGGCGAGCAGAATACCGAGCGTCAGTTCTCCCTGGTCGATCTGGTATCCGCCGTAACCCAACAGCGCGGCCACGGCCGCCATGCCGATGAACTCGATCACGGGGTAGAACCAGCCGTAGGCGATGATCGTGTCCTTGTACGCTTCCATGTGGCCACGGTTGATCCGCTCGAAGTCCGACATGCTGCGCGCCTCGCGGTTAAAAAGCTGCACCACGGCGATGCCGGAGACGTGCTCCTGAATAAAGGAGTTGATCCGGGCGATCGCCACGCGGATCCGGCGATAGCTCAGGGACACTTGGCGGCGAAACACTATCGTGGCCGCCACGACGAAGGGCGAAGCCAACAGCAGAATCACCGTCAGCGCGACGCTAAGCTTCAACATCGCCGCGAGTACGAAGCTCAGCAGCAGCAGATCGGCGACGATGGTCACCAGGCCCGAGCTGAACAGTTCGTTGAGGGTGTCGACGTCGGTGGTGACCCGGGTGACCAGGCGGCCGACCGGACTGCGGTCGTAGAACGCGATGTCCAGCTTCTGCAGGTGCCCCATCAACTCGCGGCGCAGAGCGAACATCGCGTGCTGGCCGGTCCACTGCATGATGTACTGCTGCCCGAACTGAAAAAGCAGGCCGCCCACGATCACCGCGAAGTAGATGCCGGCTAGCTGGGCGAGGCCGATCCTGGGGTCGGTGGAGAGCCAGCGGCTCCAGGCAAACTCGCTTTCGGGTGAGGCGACGGGAACGATGTACCGGTCGACGGCCACCTTGGTCAGCAGCGGACCCGCGATCTGGAAGATGGAATTGACCAGGATCAGGACCAGTGTCGCCAGCGCGGCTGGCCAGTAAGGCCGCATGTAGACGAGCAGCCGCCGCAGCAGCCGGCCGTCATAGAGTTTCCCCTGAACCTCCTCTTCCACCATCCCAGTGTAACCTTAGGTCCGCCGCCGGCTTGCGGCGGGCAAAACCGCCCGCCCCAGCCTCTCGCGTGGAGCGCGCCGCCAGGCGTGCAACGCCGGCAGTCTCTTGCCGGCGGAATCCCCGCTCTCGGCACGACTGCGCTCGGGCATTCATAGAGTCACTTCGGCTCCAACGGGCCTATCCCCTTCCTGCCGAAGCGGTTGCCACCCGCGCGAACTCGGTTGCGGCTGGTGGGCCCCATAGAATTGTTCTAGCGGA
>CAYRPT010000468.1:0-4192 GCA_964425895.1 uncultured Solibacteraceae bacterium
CTCCGCCGCTTCCGTTTCGATCTCCCTCGCGGGCTCCGGCGCCGCGGGCGCCGCGAACAAGTCGTCCTCGGGGGTTTCCGGCGCGGGCCGGCTGTCGTGGTGGGAGCGGATCGAAATAAAGTCCGGCGCGGCGCGCCGGTCGATCGACGGCAGGTTCTCGCGCTCGAATCCGGTGGCAATCACGGTGATCTTGACCGTGTCGCCCATGGACTCGTTCAACACGACGCCGAAGCTGATCTGGACGTCCTCGTAGGCAGTCGCCTCCCGGATCAGGTTGCAGGCCTCGTTGACATCGTGAATGGCCAGCGCGGAGGCGCCGGTAATGTTGATGAGGACGCCTCGGGCTCCCTTCACGCCGCCTTCCTCGAGCAGAGGGCAACTGATGGCGAGCCGAGCCGCTTCCACCGCGGCGTTCTCCCCCTTGGCGGAGGCCGTACC
The DNA here is from genome assembly GCA_964425895.1 of uncultured Solibacteraceae bacterium. Lineage (GTDB taxonomy): Bacteria > Acidobacteriota > Terriglobia > Bryobacterales > Bryobacteraceae > CAYRPT01. Next base: position 439 of record CAYRPT010000468.1, read on the forward strand.
CATCATCGCGTATCCCATGCCGAGCATGATCGCCCGGATATCCGAGAAGTCGCGGTTGATGAGACCCGGCGTGGTGATGATGTCGCTGATACCCTGGACCCCCTGGCGGAGCACGTCGTCGGCGTGGCGGAACCCCTCCACGAAGCTGGTGCCGCGCGGCAGGAGCTCCAGGAGCCGGTCGTTCGGGATGCTGATGACGGTGTCGACCGTCGCGGCCAGCTCGGCGAGGCCCTTGTCCGCCATTCTGCGACGCTGCGGCCCTTCGAACGAAAAGGGCTTGGTTACCACCGCCACGGTGAGGGCTCCGAGTTCCTTGGCCAGGGCGGCAACCACCGGTGCGGCGCCGGTGCCGGTCCCTCCGCCGAGGCCGGCGGTGACGAAGACCATCTCGGCGTCTTCGAGCACCTCAATGATGCGCTCGGTGTCTTCGAGCGCCGCACGGCGGCCAAGAGCAGGGTCGGATCCTACTCCCAGCCCCCTCGTGATCTTGGCGCCGATCGGTAGTTTGTTGGGTACCGGCGAGGCGTTCAGGGCTTGCTGGTCCGTGTTGATGACGTGGAACTCGACGCCGCCGAGCCCCTCGTGCATCATGCGGGCCACGGCGTTGGAGCCGCCCCCGCCGACGCCGATTACTTTGATTTTGGTCCCGATCACGGTTTCATCCGTCATTTCTAATTTCTGATCGTCGATTTTGCGTTTTTCTTTTGTCATCGTCATACCCCCCGCGGCGGACCCCGCCGGCTTGGCGAGGGGTCCGCCGGCCGCTCGGTCCGGTGCCACCCACGCCTCAGCGCAGGACCAAACCCACCAGGCCCGGAGCCCGGCGCCGCCGCCGGTTTCGCAGCCGGAGCCGGGCGGCATACATCGCCAGTCCGGCGGCCACGGTCCATACCGGGCTGTCACACCCCGGGGGCAAGTCTTTCACCCCCGTCGTCAAACCTTTTCGCGCCGGACAGTCCAGGACGCGCTCAGCGACGTCACACATGCCTTCCAGCGCGGCGCCGCCGCCGGTCAACACGACGCCTTCGAGAAGCGATTGCTCCATCCCGCAGTAGCGCAGCTCGTTTTCGACGTAGAGAAACAGCTCCTCGGCCCGCGCCTCGAGAATCTCGTTCAGGCGCCGGCGCGGCGCCTCCACCACCTTGCCCTCGGCCGAGGTCACCACGATCAGGCTGTTGTCGGCGGTCAGGCCGAGGATGGCGCACCCGTACTCGCGCTTCAGCGCCTCGGCATGGTCGTAGGAAATGGTGAAGCCCCAGGCGACGTCCTTGGTGAAGTGGTCGGCGCAGACCGGCAGGCTGCGCGAGTGAACGAGCGCGTCGCCGTCGTAGACGACGAGGTCCGTCGAGTGGACGCCGATGTCCACGATCGCCACGCCGCGGCTGCGGTCCTCTTGCAGGACGGCGGCATAGCCCGCCGCCAGCGGTTCGAACACCGTTTCTTCCACTGCCAGATGCGCCTGGTGAACGGCTCCCACCAGCGCCTGGGTCTCCAGGGTCGACGTGGTAACCAGGTGGACGTTCGCTTCCAGGCGCGTGCAGACGGCGCCGCGGGGAAAGTGGTAGCGGGCACGGCCGTCCACGGTGAAATCCTGCGGGCAGACGTGCAGAATCATGCGGTCGTTTTCGAGGTGGACGTCGGCGGCTTTCTCGACGGCGAACTGCAAGTCGCTGGCGTCGACCTCGCGGGGGCGGCCGAACTGATAGGGCCAATGGTGGTTGAAGCCATATACGGGGGGGCCCCCAACGCCCACGACAACCGTCTCCACCTGCACCTGGGCCTGACGGCACGCCTCATCGACCGCCCGCACGATCGATGCCGACAAGCGGCGGCCATCGGCCACGCGACCCTTAAACCAACCCGCGCCAGGACATTCCCCGCAACCGAGGAAACGGACCTGGTGCTCCTCCAAGCCGAATATCATGCACCGGGTGGAGCTGCTGCCGGCGTCAAGCCCCGCTACGACTTGCATCCGCCCCTCCCGTTGGTTGATCTCCCGGCGCCGGTGACCCGGCCACGGGCGGCGTCACCGGCATCACCGGAGCTTCCGCCGCGCCGCCGCCGCTCCAACCGTCCACCGCCGTAATGCGGTCATCCAGGCGCAGGTCAAACGTGGTTGCGGCCGGCACGCGCCGCCGGATCTCCGGATAGTGCTCAAGGAAGTTCGCCAGCCGCTCGCGGAATCGCTCCCGCCCCAGGATCAGCGAAACCGGGTGGATTCCGACCCGGAGGTGGATGGTCAGTTTCGCCGGATCGGCGACGTCGATCTCCGAAACGTCCTTGGCCGAAGGTCCGATCTCCGCGAGCATTTGCTTCGCGAGCCGGACCCGGGCGGCCCGGTTGGCCTCAGACTGCGCCGGAGACACGCCGAGCAGCACCGGCAGGTCGTAATGCGACCGCCCGGGCTTGGGCAGAATCACGCCGTCCAGGTCGATGAGGAACGTCCGGGGGCGGTGGCCGTCCGCGAAGCTCACGTAGGCCGCGGGCTCCCGCTCGACGATGCGTACGTCGACCCGGTTCGGCCAGATCCGCGCGACGCTGGCGTCGCGTACCCAGTCCACTGCCAGAAGCCGGAGCCGGCGCTCCCGGAGATCGAACAGGTACAGGCTGCGGCCGGCGTCTTCGGCAAAAACGCTTTCCACCTGTTTGGCGGAAGCATTGACCACGCCGGAGATCCGGACGGCCGGGCTGATGCCGCCGTACTCTTCCGGCCTTGCCAGGGAGAAACCGGGATGCGATATCAGGAACGTTTCGATCGTTTGCAGTACGAAAATCCCGGCGAGCAGCAGGAGAGCCGCCGGCAGCAGGCGGACGATCCACCGGATAGCCCGGGACGACAGCGGCGAGCCGGCGGCGGGCGTGGGGCGCGCCTTGGTCATCGCCGCACCTCCCTCAACCGCTCCAGGATCGCGTTGCCGGCCTGGGAAACGGAGCCCGCGCCCAGCGTCAAAATCAGATCCCCCGGCCGGGCGGCGCGGACGACGCTCTCCACCGCGTCGTCCAGGGCGCCGGCATACTGGACGGCGCGATGTCCGAACTCCTGGATGCGCGCCGCCAGCGCCTCGGCGGTCACGCCCGGAATGGGGGGCTCCGAGGCCGCATAGATATCGGCCACGAAAACAGCGTCGGCCTGATGGAAGGCCCGCGCGAAATCATCCATCAACAGTTGCGTGCGGGTGTAGCGGTGCGGCTGGAACAGCGCGAGCACCCGCCCGTACCCACACTGGCGGGCGGTTTCCAGCGTGGCCCGGATCTCGGTGGGATGATGCCCGTAGTCATCCACCAACGTCACACCACCGGTCTCGCCACGCTTCTGAAAACGGCGGTCCACTCCGGCGAACTCGGCGATGCCGCCGCGCATCGTTTCCACGCCGACCCCGAGTTCCAGGCCCACGGCCCCCGCCGCCGCCGCGTTCAGGACATTGTGCAGCCCGGGAATGTTCAGCCGGAAGACGCCCAGGTCGTCGTGCCGAAATCGCAGGTGGAATTCCGAGCAGAATCGCTGGGCGCGGACGCCGCCGACCACCAGATCGGCCTGCGCGCTGAATCCATACGTGACCGTCCGGCGGGTGATTCGCGGCAGGATGCGCTGTACATTCTCGTCGTCCAGGCAGAGCACGGCCGCGCCGTAGAAGGGCACCTTGTTGGCGAAATCGGTGAAGGCGGCCAGAACGCCGCCGAGATCGCCGTAGTGATCGAGGTGTTCGCGATCGATGTTGGTGATCACCGCCAGGATCGGGGCCAGCTTGAGGAA
>CAYRPT010000469.1:0-4188 GCA_964425895.1 uncultured Solibacteraceae bacterium
ATTGTCCAGCACCACACGCACCGCCACGACGACATTCTCACGGTGCTCCGCCTGCAAAAGGAGTTCGGATTTCGGGTGGTGCTTCACCACGTGAGCGACGCCCGATTCGTCGCGGATGCCATTGCCGCCGCCGGCGTCGGCTCCTCCCTCATCCTGCTTGACAGCCCGGGCGGGAAGATCGAAGCGAAAGACAACGCCTGGGAGAACGGGGTGGCGCTCGAGAAAGCCGGTGCTCTGGTTGGCTTCCACACCGACGACGGCATCACAGACTCGCGTTTCTTCCGGAGACAGGCCATGCTCGCAGTGCGCGCCGGCATGTCCCGTAGAGCGGCGCTGGAGGCGCTCACCATCAACAACGCAAAGATGCTTGATCTCGACCGCCGGGTGGGGTCGCTGGAGCCGGGTAAAGATGCGGATCTCGTGATCCTATCCGGAGACCCGCTGAGCACCTATACCCACGTGCTCGAAACCTGGGTGGACGGAAACAAGGTCTTCGACCGGAGTGATCCGAAGGACCGGCTCTACGCGGTTGGCGGCTACGGCGCCAGCCATGACCAGGGCGAAACCACGGTAATGGGGGAGTGCTGGCAATGAGTCGAGCGAAGATCACGGAGAGACCGTTGCGGCGGCGCAGACACGGTTGCGAATTCCTTTGCTCGATCCTGGCCTTGTGGACCGTCAACCTGTCGGCGGGCGCCGCGGTCGCGCAGTTGGCGATACGGGGCGAGACCGTCTACACGATGGCCGGTGAGCCGGTGGCGAACGGTGTCGTGCTGATCCGAGAGGGCAAGATCGAGAGGGTCGGAGCCAACCTGGCCGTCCCGGCCGGGTATCGGACGCTCAGCGCGAAGGTGGCTACGCCGGGACTCGTCGATGCGCGGTCGGTCGTGGGGCTGGCTGGCCATCTGAACCAGGATCACGATCAGGATCAGCTCGAGCAGTCCAGCGCCCTCCAGCCCGAGTTGCGGGCCATCGACGCCTACGACCCGCGCGAACGGCTTGTAGAGTGGGTGCGTGGCCTCGGCGTCACCACCATCCACACCGGCCATGGCCCCGGCGCGCTGATCAGTGGTCAGACGATGATCGTGAAGACGGCGGGCCGGGCCGTCGAGCGGGATGTGTTGGTTCCCGAGGCTATGGTTGCGGCCACGCTGGGGGCGGACGCGCGCGCCGGGGAAGGTAAGTCTCCGGGATCGCGGGCGAAGGCCGTGGCCATGCTGCGCGGCGAGCTCATCAAGGCGCGCGAGTACCTCGACAAGCGGCGGAAGGCGGAGGCCGGCAAGGAACCGGAGCGCAGCCTTCGCCTCGAAGTTCTGGGGCGGGTGCTAAGGGGTGAACTGCCGCTTCTGGTTTCTGTGGACCGGATCCACGACATCCTGACCGCCATCCGGCTGGCGCAGGAGTTCCAGTTCCGTCTGGTGCTGGACGGAGCAGTTGAAATCTACCTGGACCTGGACGGGGTCAAGGCCGCGGGTTTCCCGGTGCTGCTTCATGCCACGATGCGGCGGTCGGCGGGCATCGCCGAGAACCTCAGCTTGGAAACGGCGGCCAGGCTTCAAGCAGCAGGAATCTCCTTCGCGCTTCAAAGCGGTTATGAGAGCTACGTTCCGAAGACGCGCGTCGTGCTGTTTGAAGCGGCGGAAGCGGCCGCGAACGGACTCACCTTCGAACAGGCGCTGGCCAGCATAACGATCAGCGCGGCGCGCATTTTGGGGGTTGCGGACCGCATCGGCTCGCTCGAAGCTGGCAAGGATGCGGACGTAGCCCTCTTCGACGGCGATCCGTTCGAGCTGACGACCCACTGCACCGGCGTCGTGATCAACGGGATGGTCCTGAGCAACGCGGTGCGCTGAAACGGGCGGGTGGTAGGGACGGGCAGATTCGAACTGCCGACCTGCCGCTTAGGAGGCGGCCGCTCTATCCTAACTGAGCTACGTCCCCGCGCGCCCTGATCGGACGGTACGCTCTCATTCTACCAGCGCTTCAGCCCCTTCCGGCCGATGTCGGTGCGGTAGTGCGCCCCGGCGAAGTGGATCCTCTTTACGGCAGCGTAAGTGTTTTCGATAGCGGCCGCGAGATCCGGTCCTGATGAAGTCACTCCGAGCACACGGCCGCCCGAAGTGACAAGCTTGTTGTCAACAACCTTCGTCCCAGCTTGAAACACCGTGGCGCCGCAGTCTTCTATGCCGGTGATGACGTCGCCTTTGCGCGGTTCGTCCGGATAGCCGGCCGCCGCCATGACCACGCAGACCGACGGGTTGCTGCTCCACCGCATCGGCTCGCCGTCCACCAGCGTCCCAACGAGGTCGCTCTCCAGCCGGTACATCAGCGGCTGGCACTCCGGGTCGCCGAGGCGCACGTTGAACTCCAGCACTTTGGGACCCTCGGCGGTCATCATCAGGCCGACATAGAGAAAACCAGTGAAAGGCGCCCCCCGATGGCGCATGTGGTCGAGCGTCGGGTGAATGACGCGCTCCATTACCACCTTACGCTCGGCGTCACTCAGGATGCGTGTGTCGCAGTAGGCGCCCATGCCGCCGGTGTTGGGCCCGCGGTCGCCATCGTAGACCGCCTTGTGATCCTGCGTGGTGTCAAACGGTATGACGCGGCTTTCGGAGGCGAGGACAATGAAACTTACCTCCTCGCCGGTCAGGCACTCCTCAACGACAACACGGCCGGAAGGGAGTTTGCCAAGGGAGGCCTCTGCTTCCGGCTCATCCCGCGCTATGATGACCCCTTTGCCCGCCGCCAGGCCGTCAGCCTTGAGGACAACCGGGAAGCCGAACCGCGCGAGAACCGTGCGTGCCTCCGCCGGACTGTCGACGGTGACGAAGCGCGCCGTAGGAATGCCCGCCTCGCGCATGAGGTCCTTGGCGTAAGCTTTGCTGCCCTCAAGCTGGGCGGCGGCCGCGGAGGGTCCTATCACCCTGCGCCCGCAGGCCCGCAATGCATCAGCCACACCTTGCACAAGCGGGGCCTCCGGGCCAACCACCGTCAGGTCGATGTCCTTCTCCTCGGCAATCCGGACGTAGCCTCCCGGCCCGGGAACGGGTGGGGCAAGGCATTCCGCTATTCGGGCGATGCCAGGATTACCCGAGGCGGCATAGACTCTGCTGACGCGGCTGCATTGAGCCAACTTCCAGGCGAGCGCATGTTCCCGGCCGCCGCCACCAATAACTAATATCTTCATAGCGATACAATGATAACAATGCGTCAGAAGTACGACGTGATCGTGGTTGGCGCTGGGCACGCCGGCTGCGAGGCGGCTCGGGCAAGCTCCAGGATGGGGCTGCGAACGGCCGTGATCACCATGAATTTGGACCTCATCGCCCAGATGTCGTGCAATCCGGCGGTGGGCGGTATCGCCAAGGGCCATCTGGTGAGGGAAGTTGATGCTCTGGGCGGCGTCATGGGCGAGGTCACCGACGCAGTGGGCATCCAGTTCCGGCTTCTTAACACAAGCCGAGGTCCTGCCGTGTGGTCGCCGCGGGCCCAGTGTGACAAGAAGCAGTATCGGATCCGCATGCGGGAGGTCCTTGAGCGGGAACCGAATCTGCGAATCGTTCAGGCCGAGGTCGCGGGCCTGTTGATGGAGGGGTCGGAGCGCCGCCGGGTGTCGGGCCTGCTGCTTCGGGACGGCCGTGAGTTGGCCTGCGGAGCCGTCATTGTGACCACCGGAACCTTCTTGAACGGCTTGGCGCACGTAGGCGAGACCAGGTACGCTTGCGGACGGAACGGTGAACCGCCGTCGAACGAACTGGGCAATCAGCTCCGGACGCTGGGACTGAGATGGACGAGGCTGAAGACCGGTACGCCCCCTCGCCTGGACGGACGAACGATCGACTGGTTCCAATTCGAGCCGCAGGGCGGCGACCCTGTGCCGACACCATTTTCGTTCCTGACTGAGAAGATCGACCGGCCTCAGGTGCTCTGTCACATCGGCTTCACCACCGAGAAAACAAAACGCATCATCCAGGCCAATCTCCACCGGGCGCCTTTGTTCAGCGGGCAGATTGAGGGCGTCGGGCCGCGCTATTGCCCATCCATTGAGGACAAGATCGTGAAGTTTCCGGACAAGCCGCGGCACCAGCTTTTCCTGGAGCCGGAAGGTCTGGACACCTACGAGGTTTATGTCAACGGGATGCCAACGAGCATGCCGGTGGACGTGCAGGAGGCTATGGTCGGCTC
>CAYRPT010000470.1:0-4167 GCA_964425895.1 uncultured Solibacteraceae bacterium
CATTTTCCGATGAAACCGGCTCGGTGTCCGGCGCGTTTGCTAGAGCGGAAGGGACTAAGAATGAAAGCCTTGGCGGCGTTCGCGGCGGGAGCGGTTACGGCGGCCACGCTCGTGTGGCTGTTCGCGCCGCGTGTTGAGAAGGATTTGGCTGAAATCAAGCGAACTCCCACGTTGGAGGTAGTGCGCGAGGGGCCCGCGACGGCGCTCGATCCACCGCGTATCGCGAATGCCCCGGCCGAAGTCAACCCGCCGGTTCGCCCCGCCCCCCGGGCCGCGAAGCCGCGGCCCTTCCGGCCACCCGTGACCCGAAAAGTTGCCTTCCGACCTGCCGAACTCCCGCTCCCTCCGGTGCTCGAGACGGAGCCGAGCGTGCCGTTTGACGGCGGCTGGACCGCACCGGCTTCCTTGGGAGAGCTTCCTCCGCCGCCGCAGCCGAACCGGGTGACGATCGAGGCCGGTACGGTGATCCACGTCATTTTGGAGGAAGACCTCTCCAGTAAGAAGAACCTGCCGGGCGACGTCTTTTCCGCCTCCCTTGATCGCGAACTGATCTCCGGCGGTTTCGTGATCGCGGAGTCCGGGAGCCGGGTGGAGGGTCGCGTCGTCGAGGCCAGCGAGGGGGGCCGCGTCAAAGGCCGCGCCAGCCTCGCCCTGCAACTCACGCGCTTTTGGTCGGCCGACGGCCAAGAGGTGGCGATCAGCACGGATTCGTTCATCATGCATGCCGGCCGTGAAGGGATGAAGGATGCCGCCAAGGTGGGCGCGGCAGCGTCAATTGGAGCCCTGATCGGCGCCATCGCGGGAGGAGGCAAGGGCGCGGCGATCGGCGCCGCCGCGGGCGGAGCGGCCGGAACCGGGGCGGTCTTGGGCACCCGCGGCGGCCCGGCCGAACTGCGCGCGGAAACACGCATTCCCTTTCGTTTGAATGCGCCGGTCAGCCTGACCGAGGGCGCCCGCTGATCCGGAGATCCAGCTCAGCGAGGCGATGGGCGCAGGCGCAATCCCGCTCCACGGCCGGCAGGGAATTCCACGAGCAGGATTCCCGAACGGTCAGCCTCTTGCTCGAAGAGCCCCTCGTCGTCGACTTCGATGTCGTATTTCATCTTCGGCTTGAGTCCCAGGAGGAAAAAGGCTCTCGGACCCTCGCTCGGAATCCGCATTCGCCGCTGGCTGCCCAACGGCCAGATGACTACCTCGCCCACCGTCAAGGGTGCGGTGAAGTTCTGGCCGTTCAGAATCTGGACTTGCCCGTCCCGGAACGTCTGCATGACGCCGTTTTCCAGGTAGAACCATTCCGCCTGACCGTCCCAGATCGAGCGAGCCAGCAAACGCCCGCCGCGCTCGTCGTAGTAGACCAGAGGCGCGTTGTAGTAGCTTAAACCCGGCTGGTAGGGATTGGCCCAGAAGAACTCGTAGGGCGCCCCCATCGAGCTCCGGAGGACGAACGCATCCTGCATCGACCACCCCTGTAGGAACTGCGTTTCCTGGGAGTTCGGATCGAGCGACACCAGGGCCAGATTGGCCGCCCGGGCCAGCATGGCGTCGTTGAGATCGGGTTGTCCGCCGTCATCGATAACCGGAATATGGTAGTCATTTTCGGCGGCGGGATAGACGGCCGGGTAATAGCTCAACAGGAGATACGCGGGCAGGTCGACGAAGTACTGCTTCGCTTCGATCCGCAAGTCGACCCGGGCAGCGTCCCGAACCAGGTGAAGGATCTCGACGAGGGGGTAGATGTCGGCTCGCTTGAAGACGGGATCTCCGTTCAAGAGCCCCGGCGCTATGAGTTTGCGCCACCATTCGTCAATGACCCAGGCGAGTTCTGCGCCGGCGACGGCCTCCCGATGGCCAGCCAGGGCCACGGCGGCCGCCAGCCGGTCGCGGACATCGGAAACGCTGCCGGGCCGGGGCCGGGAACCGATGGATTGCTCGAGCGTGGCGATGAGTGCGGACTTCTCCTCCTCGGACAGCAGGTCGTAGCACCAGTCGAAGACGAGCGCTGTCTGGCGGAGATCGCGCTGGATTCCACGGGCCCACTGAATCGCTTCCCGGCCGAACTCCCGCCCCCCGCCGGCGGCGTAGAACAAGGCGTTGGCAAACCCGGGCTCCGGCATGGGAGCTCCGCTCCGGATGAGCGCCTCAAACTGCACCCAACGCATGGACTGCCGCTCGCGCTCGCGCTCCAGGAGCTTCTTGTGCCGGGGCGTGAGGAGCAGCCGCGGATGTGCGGCGTCGACGTGGTAATCCACCGCGGACGCACCCGCCCCGCCAAAGGTCAAGAGGAAGAGAAACACTCCTGCGAATCCACGCCCGGGCATCTTGTTTGATTGTGTCACACTGACACACCGGCGGCGGCGGGACACAGGTTCGCCGGGTCTCCGGCGGCGTCATACCACCTTTGTTTTCAGTAGAGTGGGGGCTCCGCTGTTTGGCAAGGCGCTTGCACTCTTCCATGATGAATTGATGGATTGACTCCAAAACCTGACCCTCTGAAGTGAACTGAAAACAGGGCGAGGCGCGCGGGTTGGCTAAAGCGTGCTTGCGGGAACCGGTGTTCGAGAAGTCTTAAACAGCCGCCCCTTATGACCTGTTGTCGGTCGCTTCAGAGGGGTTTTTTTGGTTTCTGTAGCGGTCCATCGGTTCTCGCGAGCCTGCCCGGGATTCGCGGTTTCGGTGTTCGGCTGGCATCCAGACGGTGGTGGAACAAAGGACGCGGGCCCCACCCATGGATGGAACGCTTCGCGGGTGTTCAGTGAACCAGGCGACCCGACGCCGGGTCCCTGCCCGACACAGGGCATGCCGCTTCGGAGCCGGTGCTTGCGGCCCCTGGATCCGGCTCCGAAGCGGTTTTCTCCCCCCCTGCTATCCTCGCGCGGCGACACCGGCTACCAGGCCAGCGTTCCGCTTCGCGACGGTTCTTCGGGGTGCGGCAGGTAGAGGGTTTTGCAGGTGGCGCAACGATAGATCTCGGCGTCCCCGCCGAACTTGCGCTTCACCTCGTCGCCGAAGAAGTACCATCGTTTCAACTTGCCGGTGCACGCTTCACCCTTGGCATTCTTCTCGTTGCAGCCCCGCTGGCGGGGAATCCGGCGCTTCACTTTGGTGCCGTCGGTGAGCGTGTCCACCAGGTTGGGATCCGGCGGGGATTCGGCCGTGGCGCCGGATGCTTGTCCGTTGGTTTCGGGCATGGCTGTGTGATACTCACTATACCATCGCTGAACCGGTTCCCCGGGGAGTCCTGTGGCGGCAAGAGACATGCTGCAAAAGGGCCGGCTGCCCGTGGCCAAGCTCCAGGCCCAACGGGGCCCACGGGGAAATCGGGAAAGGGAAAGAGCCGCCGTCCGTATCATCCAAGAGGATGAAGATGGCCGCGATGGACACCGCGATAGCCGAGGTAAAGGTGATCGCCGAATCCGAAGACGACTTCGTTGAGCTCTTCCGGCTCTATCGTCTCAAGGCATTTCACTACGCCCTACAGACCCTGGGCAACGCCGACGACGCGATGGACGTCACGCAGGAGGCCTTTCTGAGGTTGCACCGGCACTGGCGCCGGCGGGATCCATCGCGTCCTTTTGCGCCGTGGCTATATTCCGTCGTCCGGAACCTGGCCATCGACCTGATGCGAAAGCGTGCCACCCGGAAGGAGTCGGATCTGGAGGCGGCCGCGCCGAGCGTTTCTCCCGCGCCGACCCCGGAGGCGGAAGCCAGCCGCTCCGAGTTGCGCCAAACCTTATGGAGGGAAATCGAACGCCTGCCCGATGTCCAGCGCGAAGCGCTGCTGCTGCGCGACTGGCACGGCCTCTCCTACGGGGAGATCGCCGTGGCCACCAGCACCACGGTGACAACCGTGAACTCCCGCATCCATGACGCGCGGCTCCGGCTTCGGGAGCGGCTCCGGAGGTACTTGTGAACAGGCCAGGCAACAAAGAAGAGATGCGGAACATGCTTTCGGCATATCTTGACGGTGAATTGACCCAGGCGGACCAGCAGCGGGTGCGATTGTACCTGGAGTCTTCCGAAGAGGGCCGGCGAACGCTCAAAGAGCTGGCCACGCTTAAGAACCTCACCGCGGAGCTCCAATTCGGGGACCCGCCTGACCGGAGAATGGATGAGATCGAACGGCGGCTGTCCGTCCAGGCGCCGCGCCGGTTCGGGTGGGCACTGGTA
>CAYRPT010000471.1:0-4137 GCA_964425895.1 uncultured Solibacteraceae bacterium
GCGGAAGTGAGGCGGGGTGATCCCGGACAGCTTGGGGGTGCGGCCGCCGCGGCGGTCGGCGCCGCCGCCAAGAGGGTGCCTACGTTCGAGCTGGCACTCGCTCCCCTGCCGGCGATCGAGGTCCGGCCGCAACTGATGAGTGCGGTGTTCTCGGCGGTGCTCCAGAACGCCGCCGAGGCCAGTCCCGAGGGAACGCCGGTCCGGATCGAGACGCAGATGCAGGACCGTGAGGTCAAAGTTCGCGTGATCGACCGGGGCGAAGGCATGACGGCTCGGGAACTGGTGGAAGTGATGGAGCCGGCCTTCCGTGTCAAGGACGGAAGAATGACCGCCTGCAACTGGAACCTCTTCGGCGCCCGGCAGATCGTGCGCCAGCACGGCGGCGAGATCACGGTGCGCAGCGAGCCGGGTCAAGGCACGACGGTCGAGGTGGTGCTGCCGGTGCGCTGAGGCCAACAGGCCGCCGGCCCGATCAGGACGGGCGCGTGCCTCACTCCACGATTGACGAGTAGACCAGGGCGGCGAATCGCTCACGCAGATTAAGCCGGTTGGGGACAACCTGGACCATAAGCACGCCGACAAGCTCCTCGCTTGGATCGATCCAGAACAGCGTCCCTTGAGAGCCGCTCCAGTAGTACGTCCCCTCCGAGTACGGCAACCCCGAGGCCCCGGGATCAGTCACCACCGCCAGGCCGAGCCCAAAGCGTGTTCCGGGCGTGGTGAACGAGTCGATGCCGCCGATGTGGTTCCGCGCCATCCAGGCGACGGTTCTCGGACCGAGGAGCCGCTTGCCCCCGAGCTCCCCTCCATTGAGGAGCATTTGGCAGAATCGCCAGTAGTCGGCCGCCGTCGAGTAAAGGCCGCTCGCTCCGCCGATGTACGTGCGCGTGCGCGCGGCCTCGGGCGGAACGCGCGAGAGCGAATCGGGATCGTCCTTGCCGTTCACGCCGAGAATGGCGCGCCGCCGGTCTTTCGACGACGGCGGCCAGTAGTGCGTGTCCTGCATTTGCAGCGGATCGAGAATGCGCTCCTGTATGAATTGATCCAGCGGCTTCTCCGCCACCACTTGCACCAGGTAGCCCAGCACGTCGTGGGAGGTGCCGTAGATCCAGCTCGACCCGGGTTGAGCGCGCAGGGGCTTGCCAGCCAGATCCCGCATGAAGGCCTGTAGCGTGGGAAAGGAGTAGATCTCGGCGCGCGTCCGGCCCGGGAACACACCTGAAGTGTGAGTGAAGAGGTGCTTCACCGTGATCGGTCCGCTCACCGGGACGAGCCTGCCGGGCGCGATTTCCACCCTGGGGTTCTTGAACTCCGGAAGATGGCCCGCGATCGTCTCGTTCAAGTGGATGCGGCCTTCCTCGAGAAGCATGAGGGCCGCGGCCACCGTGATCGGCTTCGTCATCGACGCCAGATCGAAGAGCGCATCCTTGGGCATGGGCTCGGAGACCGACAGCCCCCGCGTTCCGTACGCTTCGTGGAACACGATCTTCCCGCGCCGGGCCACCAGGGCCACGAAGCCCGCCGCCTGCTTCCGTCCGGCGAGGTCCCGCAGCCACACACCGATTCGCTCCAGCCGCGCGGACGACATTCCGGCGGATTCCGGCCTGGCTACGGGGAGCTCGGCGCCCGCCGCTAACGGCAGGAAACCGCAACCCAGCGCGAGGACCAGGCGGCGGCTCATCGGTAGTGCTATGTTCCGGATCTCCATAAAGGCTTCCTCACCGCCACTCAAACCGGGCCTGGAAAAAGCGCAGGTAGCGGGGTTCGTAGACCATTCTCAGGCCGCGAATCGGAGCGGCCTCCTGGTGGACAAAATAGATCGACTCGGCCACGACGTCCATGTGCGCCTGGGTGTAGACCCGCCGCGGAATGGTTACGCGGACAAGCTCAAGCTTCGGCATATGCTCTTCCCGGGTCTGCGGGTCGCGGCCCGCCGACACCGCACCCCGCTCCATGGTCCGGACGCCGGAGTCGAGGTAGATGGCGGCGGCGAGCGCCTGAGCCGGGTAGTGCTCCTGAGGGATGTGCGGGAGCATCGCCCGGGCGTCGAGGAAGACGCCGTGGCCGCCGATGGGAACGACGATCGGCACGCCCCAGTCCCGCAGCATGCCACCGAGATACAGCACCTGGCCCACCCGGGCACGGATGTGATCGTCCTGCATCGACTCCTCGATGCCGCGCGCCACCGCTTCCATATCGCGGCCGGCCATGCCGCCGTAGGTGTGGAGTCCCTCGTAGATCACCACCATGTTTCGCGCCTCTTCGAAGACGTCGTGCTCGTTGAGGGCCAGGAAACCGCCGATGTTGACCAGCGAGTCCTTCTTGGCGCTCATGGTGCAGCCGTCGGTGAACGAGCAGATTTCCTTGACGATGGAGGCGATGGATCGGCCTTCGCAGCCCGGCTCGCGCTGCTGGATGAAGTACGCGTTCTCGGCGATGCGGGTCGCGTCGAGGATGATGCGGATGCCGTGCCGCCGGGTCAGTTCGCGGACGGCGCGCAGGTTGGCCAGCGAGAACGGCTGGCCGCCCGCCATGTTGACCGTGCCGGCCAGGCACACATACGGGACGCACCGGGCGCCGTGCTCCTCGATGACGGCTTCCAGCTTCCCCAGGTCCACATTGCCCTTGAACGGATGCTCGCTCGCCGGGTCGTGCGCCTCCGGGATGATCACGTCCACGAAACGGCCTCCGGCCAGCTCCTGATGGAGACGCGTCGTGGTGAAGTACATATTCCCGGGGATGACGTCACCCTCCTTGATCAGGATCCGGGAGAGGATGTGCTCCGCGCCGCGGCCCTGGTGCGTCGGCACCACATGCCGGTAGCCGTAATACTGCTGAACCTTTTCCTCCAGGTGGTAGAAGTTGCGGCTGCCGGCGTAGGCTTCATCGCCGAGCATCATGCCGGCCCACTGCCAGTCGCTCATAGCGGAGGTGCCGGAATCCGTCAGCAGATCGATGTACACGTCCTCGGACCGCAGCAGGAACGTGTTATAGCCCGCTTCCCGGGCCGCGCGCTCGCGCTGCTCCCGGCTCGTGGTGGTCACCCGTTCCACGACTTTGATCCGGAACGGTTCGGCCCAGCTCCGCCGGGTGGGCCGGGGTTTCCTCAGTATGTCTGTCATGGGGGCGCGCCTAGCGATTGACGATGGGCCGCAGCGGCCGGGCGTAGATCGACCGGTAGGCCACCGGGCCGTGATCGCCTTGCAGCATGATGGGGTTTCCCGCCGCTTCGGGGATGTTCATGTGAGCGCGGGTCGGCCCTTCGACCTCCACTTCCTTCTGGACCAGCAGCCCGTTGTGCAGCACACGGAGGAAGCGGGCGTTCTCCGTCTTTCGCCCGGAGCCGTCGAAGCGCGGCCCGCGGAACCAGATGTGGAAAGACTGCCACTCGCCGGGCCGGCGGCTGGCGTTTTCGAGCGGCGCCGAACCGCCGACGCCCTGGTCGTTGATCCACCGGTGGTAGATTCCGCCGCAATCCGACGTCTTCATCGGCATCGAGGAGCCCCAACTATCGAAGACTTGGACCTCATACAAGCCGTGAAGGTAGACGCCCGAGTTGGAGCCCTTGGCGAGCATGAATTCGAGGTACAGCTCAACGTCACCGAACTTGCGGCCGGTCACGAGATTGGCGGTGCGCCCCTGGGGACCGTTCACCATACGGTCGCCCGGATCGGGCACGCCGCGCAACAGCGTCGGTCCGAGCAGGCGCTCCCACCGGACCCCGGAGGTCGTGTACCACGAGCTTTCCTTCCCCCCGTCCGCCTGCCAGCCGGCCAGGTCGCGGCCGTTGAACAGCGGTTCCCATCCGTCTTCGAGCAGAAACGGCGGGTCGCCGTGAGCTTCGCCGTCGTTCAACTCGACCTTTTGCGGCGCGGCGGCAGCCGCGGCCAGCAGCATGCCTGAGACAAGAATCGCAAAGTTCTTCATGGCAACTCGACCCAAGTATAGTTCCGGAGATCCGAGGGTGGCAAACGGGCGGCGACAGGTGCAATCGCAGCCCCCGGGGCTCGCATGGGGGGCATTCCATACCCCGTCGCTGATCCCGGGCTCCTGTTTACGACGGATGCGGGCGCCGCGCCCGGCCTATCAGCCCGTGGCAGAAGTCGGTACCGGCTTGTCAGAATGCCTGTAAGCTCT
>CAYRPT010000472.1:0-4130 GCA_964425895.1 uncultured Solibacteraceae bacterium
CATCGCGCCCGCGCTCGACGGGGCTCCGCTGCCCGGCGGCGGACCGGCCTGCCCCGCGGAAGGGCCCCCCTGGGGAGCCGAGGGTGTTCCACATTTTGGACAAAATTTGCCGTCAAACTCAGCACCGCAGTTCGTGCAGTATGCCATGCGTCCTCCTGCTTGCTCTTTGGGCGCCGCCGGCCGGCCGATACCGGTCCTGAGCCGGGATCGGCGCCGCGGGGTCCACGAACGCGACTACTCTACCGAAACACCCGGAAGGCCGCAAGTGTCAAGCCACCGGTGTCAAGGCACCGGTGTCAAGCCACCGGGCGCGATCAAGAGAAGGGGGAGCAGCCGGGAGTGCGACGGCGGGCCGGTTCGTGGTGCAATGTGCTCTCAGGAGGAGGATTCATCCCATGGCGCTGACTCAGGAAGCCGCCCGCTCCGGTATCACGTTCGGAACCGCGCTGGCCATTGCCATCTCGTGGTCCGCCAACAAATCCATCATCTGGGCGATCATCCACGGCGTCCTCGGCTGGCTGTACGTCATCTACTACGCACTCTTCAAGTGAAGGTGGAACCGGAGCGCGGAAGATCCGCCGGTGTTTCCCTGTGTGACGCGGCGGGACCTGCTTGCTAGGATGGATTAGGCGCCCGCTGTACCGCGGATCCGGCGGACCCCGAGTTTCGGTGCGGGCGAATGCGCGGCCTTTCGGAATCCCGCTATCCCGCGCCGGGAGCCGGCGCGCGGTGGTCAAGACATGTCCTTGCGTTTCTACAACACACTGTCGCGCGACGTGGAAGCATTCGAACCCATGGACGGCCGGACGGTCCGGATGTACACCTGCGGTCCAACGGTTTACGATTACGTCCACATCGGCAACCTCAAGACGTTCACTTTCCAGGACATCCTGAGGCGATGGCTGCGCTGGCGGGGCTACCGGCTCGACCACGTCATGAACATTACGGACGTGGACGACAAGATCATCCGCAACGCGATGGCGGCGGGCGTGACAATCACCGAGCATACGGCCAAGTACGAGCGGGCGTTCTTCGAGGACGCGGCGAAGCTCCGCCTCGAGCAGCCGGAGCGGACCGTGCGCGCCACCGAGCATATCGGCGACATGGTCCGGTTCATCGAGCGGCTCGGCGAGCGAGGCTTCACCTATGAGAGCGAGGGCTCAGTCTACTTCCGGATCGACAAGTTCCCGGAATACGGTAAGCTGGCGCGTCTGGACCGTGGAGGCCAGCGTTCGGGGGCCCGCGTCGACGTCGACGAGTATGAAAAAGACGATGCTCGTGACTTCGTGCTCTGGAAGGCCCGTAAGGGAGACGAACCTTATTGGGACTCCCCTTTTGGCCCCGGCCGCCCCGGCTGGCATATCGAGTGCTCCGTGATGTCGATGAAGTACCTCGGCGCGACACTCGACATTCACGCCGGCGGGGTTGATCTGACGTTCCCTCACCACGAGAACGAAATCGCACAGTCCGAGGCGCTCACCGGCAAGCCGTTCGTACGTTTCTGGCTGCACGCCGAGCATCTGATGGTGGAGGGGCAGAAGATGGCCAAGTCGGCCGGCAACTTCTACACCTTGCGGGAACTGCTGAGCCGGGGACACCAACCGGAAACCGTCCGGTATCTGCTCGCCTCGGTACCCTACCGGAAGAAGATGAACTTCACCTTCGACGGGCTGGAGGCGGCCGCCACCGCAATCGAACGGCTGCGCAACTTCAAGCTGCGCCTGGAGACGGACCGGCGCCAAGGGGGCCTCAATGAGGCCCTGATCGAGCGGACCGCCGCGGCCCGGAGAAGTTTCGAAGCGGCGATGGACGACGACCTGAACACGGCGGAAGCGCTGGCGGCGGTCTACGAGTACGTCCGCGACGCTAACACTGCGATGGACACCGGCGAGTTCCAGGAGGGGAATAAGGGCCCGGCGCTGGAGTTTCTCGACGTGTTTGACGGGGTGTTCGACGTGCTCCGGCCCAACGTGGCCGAGGGGGCGCTTTCCGACGAGGAGATCGACGCGCTGATCGCTGAGCGGACGGCGGCGCGAAAAGCGCGGAACTTCACCCGATCGGACGAGATCCGCGACCAACTGGCCGCGCAGGGCGTGATCGTCGAGGACACGCGCGAGGGGATGCGCTGGAAGAGGAAATAGCCGCCCGTGAAGATCCGCACCAAGGCTGTCCACGCCGGCGATCGCCGGCATCCGCCCACGCAGATCCCTGTAACCACGCCGGTGTACACGGCCGCGAGCTACATCTCGGGCACGACAGCCGAGCTGGATCGGATTTTCGCTCGCGAGCAGGCCGGCTACAGCTACGCCCGCTACGAGAATCCCACCAACCGGGCGCTCGAAGAGCTCGCCGCCGCGCTCGAGAACGGCCGCGACGCGCTGGCCTGCGCCTCGGGCATGGCGGCATTGCACATCGCCATTCTGGCGGCGCTCACCGACCGCCGCCGCTACGTGCTGGCCGCCAGTGCCCTGTACGGCGCGACGTACCGGCTGTTGTGGAACGTGCTCGAGCCGCTGGGTATCGAGTCGTCGGTGGTGGATATCTGCGACCCGGATGCCGTCGCCAGGGCGATCGCGGAACACAAGCCGGGCTGCGTTCTCATGGAGACGATCTCCAACCCGCTGCTCCGCGTGGGTCCCATGGACCGGATCGCCGGGCTGTGCCGCGAGGCGGGGTGTACCCTCGTCGTCGATAACACGTTCGCGACGCCGCTGCTGGTGCGGCCGATCGAGCAGGGCGCCGCCATCGTCATGCACAGCGCGACGAAGTACCTGGCGGGCCACGGTGATGTATTGGGGGGCCTAGTGGTGGCCGGTGAATCCCACGCCGAGACGCTTCGCGCCCTTTCTCGGACGCTCGGGCCGGTAATGGGGCCGTTTGAGGCCTATCTCACCACGCGCGGCATCAAGACGTTTGCCGTGCGGATGGAGCGGCAATGCGCCAACGCGCGGCGGATCGCCGCCTGGCTGCGAGCGCACCCGAAAGTGGATCGGGTGTTCTATCCCGATGAACCCACGCACCCGGACGCCGCCGCCATCGGCCGCCTGCTCCCGGAGGGGCTCTATGGCGCTATGGTGAGCTTCGAGCTCAAGAGCGCCGCCGGCCGGGAAGATGTCTTCGCGTTCATGGACCGCCTGCGGCTCATTGTGCGCGCCACCTCTCTCGGCGACGTTCACACAATGATCCTGTACCCGGCCATCAGCTCGCACCGGGACATCGCTCCGAAACAGCGGGAGCGCATGGGCATCCGTGACAACCTGGTCCGCGTGTCGGCCGGTATTGAGGACGTCGATGATATTCTCGCCGACCTCGACCGCGCGCTCGAATAGAACTCCGGCCGCATCGTCCGGCCCGTTGCCGTAAAGCCGCGGCCGGAGTCCTCCGATCTGATGGATAGCCCATGGTGTCGCACGCCATCACGATCTTCCTCAGCGCGTTCCTGCTGTTCCAGATCCAGCCGATCATTGCCCGTCAGATCCTGCCTTGGTTTGGCGGGTCGGCGGCGGTCTGGACCACGTGCATGTTCTTTTTCCAGCTCGTTCTGCTGGGCGGCTACCTGTACTCCCACTGGCTGGTGAGCGCGCTGCGGCCGGCGCGCCAGTTCCTCGTTCACGCGTCCCTGCTCTGCCTCAGCTTGTGGTGGCTACCGGCGATCGCCGATCCGGCGCGGAAGCCGTCCGGCGCGGAGGCGCCCGCGTGGGCGGTTCTGGCTGTGCTGACGGCAACGGTGGGTCTGCCGTATTTTCTGCTCTCGACCACGGGGCCGCTGGTGCAGGCCTGGTGCGCCGGACGGTCCGATAACGCCCGTGTCTACCGGCTGTACGCCCTGTCGAATACCGCCTCGCTCGCCGCGCTGCTCGCCTATCCGGTGCTCGTGGAGCCGTTGATCGCCCTGCGGACGCAGGCTTGGCTGTGGAGCGGCGGGTACGCGGTTTTCGCGGCTGTTTGCGGGGCGGCGGCGTACCGGTCCTGGCGGGCCGCCGGACTGAGGCAAAACACAGGGCAAACTGTGGAGGCGACCGAGCGGCCTCGTTCGTCCCAATACGCGGTCTGGCTTCTGCTGGCGGCCCTGCCTTCGGCTCTTCTGCTCGGGGTCACGAACTACCTGACGCGCGACGTGGCCCTCTACC
>CAYRPT010000473.1:0-4097 GCA_964425895.1 uncultured Solibacteraceae bacterium
TGCCGGACCCAACAGCCGCTCTACGAGGAGGCGCAGGCCCGCTACGCCGGCCGGAGCGACGTTGTGTTCCTGAACCTGAGCACCGACACGAACCGCGAGGTGGTTGTTCCATTTCTCAAGAAGACCGGTTGGAACAAGAGGGTCTATTTCGAGGACGGCCTCCAGGGGCTTTTCCAGGTGACCAACATCCCAACGACCGTCCTGCTCGACCGCCAAGGCGCGGCGGCGAGCCGCATGATCGGTTTCGATCCGGACAGGTTTGTCTCGCTGCTCACCGAGCGGATCGACCGGCTTCTTGCCGAACCGCCGCCCGAGGCCCGCTAGCGGAGCGGCCGAGCCGGCGGATTTCCCTTTCCTCGTTCACCCCGACGCCTCGCCGGAGCGCCGGCCTCGGGAAGTCTGAACTCGCCGTCGGCGTTTTGATCCGCCTGGGGGCACGTGGGATACTCAGAAAACACTATGTCCCGCCTGGAATCCGCCGCGGTCCTTTTGCTAGCCCTGTTGGTTCCGTGTGCTCCCCTCGACGGGCAAGGCCCGCCCGTGCTGACACCGTATAACGGCGACCCGCGCCTGGAGCCGATCCCCTCCACGCCGGTCACTTTGAGCAACTTCACCGTTCTGGCCGCGGGCGGCACGCTCAGCATGCGCTTTCCACCCCGGGTCAACGGGCAGACGCAGTCCGACGGGGACCGGCACAGCGATCTCTTTGTGCTGTTCTTTGAAACAACCGGGGCTCCCGTACCCCAGCGGGTCATTGTGGAGGGCGCCCCGAAGGGAGCCGCGCCGGGAATCGACGACCTCACGGCGCGCCGGTTCAGCGCCGTCCGCCAGGTCCACGCGGTGTTGGTGGACGCGGCCTACAACCCCGGCAATCCCCTGGAACGCATCGATTCGGCGGCGGAAATCCACACATCTCCCTGGGTGCGGCGGGTCTACCAGACCAACATCTTCCTGAACGCGCCCGCCCTGCCGAACGGCTCCAATCCCGGACCCGGTGTCGTGCCCGCGTTGGAGGCGTTTTTCGAAGGACAGGTGGTCGCGCTGTGGCCGGCCGAGGTTTCCGACGGGGCGTTGTTTCCGCAGGTTCTCTTCAAGATTGAAGACGCGAACGGCAACGTAGTGGGTCCGCCGTGGCTCATCGCCACGCGGCGTCCGGGCGAGCCGTTCTTCAGTCCGGTGTGGGACGTCTGGACGATCCGCCTCCCTTCCGGGACGAACGCCGCGGCGATTCGCAGCGTCCGCGATGCCGAGGCGGCCGGTGCGTTGATCCAGCCCTCCGGCATTCGGGTGAACGCGCCGGTGACGGCCATCAACGGCGTCCCTGTCCCGCCGGAGAACTGGTTCGCCCTGCTCACCGGGGCGAACGGGCGATTCGATCCCGGCAAGTTCCCCTTCGATGTGCCGCGCGGGACCTTCACGCCGGCCCGCACGTTCCGCGTCACGAAGTCGGAGGGGCCCACACCGCTCCCGGCGCCCGGCGCCGGCGCGTTCCCCGCCGTCGATCCGGACGGCAGGGGCAACGTCGTCCCGGTGTTGTTGCAGGACCCGTTCCAATTGCTGTCGTCTTGTCCGGGCACGTCCGGACCGAAACTGCGGGTCGAACAGGCGGAATTGGACGCGGCGTTTTTAAACAATGCCCCGCCGCAACTCCCGGCGGCGGTCGAGGCCAACCTCAGTGCGCTGGTGGGCGCCGGGCTCTTGAGCGCGGAATGGCTGCCCGGCGGCCGGCCGTACCAGGAACGGCTGGCCCTGGTGGGCCGGGCGCTTTTTGAGTTCGAGTGGCAGACGCCGCAGGGCGCGAGCCAGAAAGACGTTACTACGTGCATGGCGTGCCATAGCCTCCCGGCGGCCGGAGGCGGCGCCCGGGGCCTCTATACGCTGCAACGGGGCGGAACCGCCACCCGGTCCAGCGCCGGCTCGATGTGGGGGTCGGGCGCGGCGGAGTTGTTGATCCAGCAGAAACTGGCCGCGGGGGAAACGGGGATCACCTTCGCGCACGGCTCGCTCGGACTGACCCCGACCGTGCGGGGGGTGGTGAACGGCGCTTCCAATACGCATTTCGGCATCCAGTCGGCCGAGTTCGTGGGAGGGCAAACCGGGAATCCCCTCGGCTTCGACGCGGTGACGGATCTCGACGGCGACGGGGTGGCCAATGAGCAGTCGGTGGGCGAGGTGACGGCGGAGACCGCGTATCTGCTCACCCTGCCCGTGCCGGATCAGGGCGCTCCCGGCGTACTCGAGTCGCTCGGCATCGACCCGCAGTCGGTGAGCGAGGGCCGAACGATCTTCCGCCGGCCGATCGACGCCGGGGGCGCCGGCTGCGCCGCCTGTCATCGTCCGTTCCATGTTCTCGATGGTGATGTGTACCTGCTTCGCAATCCTCAAACGACGACGGCCCTTCCGCTTCAGGTGCCCCATCACGAGGCGGATGCCGACGACGTCGCCGAGGGGCTGGCGGCCTTCGTGGGACAAATGGGTCTCCGCACGTGGGGCGATTACCGCCGCCACAAGATGGGCTCGCGCATGGCTGTAAACGGCAACGACGTATTGAAGACCGCTGAACTCTGGGATGCCGGATCCGTCGCGCCGTATGGCGCCGGCGGCGCCTTCGACGGCAGTCTGCTGGCGGCGACCGCGGCGCACGAAGGCGTGCCGCTGGCCGGACTGGTGGAAATCGGGCGCAGCCAACAATTCAATTTCACCTCTGGTTCGACGCGGTTCAGCCTCCAATTCGTGAGCCTGCGAAACGATTCGGGCGCCACGATCCCGGCCAGCGCCGCGGCGCCGGTGCGCGTCACGCTTACCGGAACGATCGCGCCCGGCATCCTGGCCGTCAACGTGGCGTCGCTCGGGCCGGGCGGCAGCCGCCGGCACGGCGCGTCGTGGACGATTACGCAGCCGATTCCTCCTGCAAGCACCGTAACGCTGGCGCTCGTCTTCGAGAACCCGGGCGAAGTTACTCTCGGGTATTCCCTCTCCGCATCCGACCATGCCGGGTACAGCGAGTCGGTGGCGTCCGCGCGGGCGTTCCTCGCGCTCCCCGCCGCGGAGCAACAGAAGGTCGTCGATTTCCTCCGCGCACAGCTCATAGCTGACAGCCCGGGTGAAGGAAGACCGTGAGCGGGCCGCGGGCGGGGCTGCCGCTCCAGGCGAGAACACGCGGCGGCGGTACACTGCCAAGTTGTGGTGTGCCGGCGCGGCGCCGTTCTACACTGGGTACGAAGGTAGAGTGGGAAGCGCGCACCCGGTGAGAGAAGCGGCGGCGGGATCGGAACCGGCGCCGGCGACCCAGGCTGGGCGGCGAACCAACAGGGAAGACCATGGCCGCCGGCCTGTTCAAGAAACCATTCGCGTCGCGGCTGACGGACCGGCCGCCCATCCCCTCCCTGGACGGGCTGCGCGCCATTTCCATCGCTTTTGTCATTTTCGCGCATCTCTCCGGCACGCAATTCTTTCCGAGTTTCGTCATGGCGCGCCGGAGTTTCGGGAACTTCGGCGTCCGCGTTTTCTTCGTCATTTCCGGGTTTCTGATCACCACGCTGCTGCTTGAGGAGTTGGCCGCGCGGGGCCGGATCTCGCTGAAGCGCTTCTACCTGCGCCGGGCGTTCCGCATCCTCCCGGCCAAGTACTTCTACCTCGCGCTCATCCTGCTCGGAGTGGTCGCGGGCTTGTACCACGTCGACGCCAACGATTTTCTCTATGCCGTCACGTACACGGCCAACTACGACTACCACCGGAGCTGGTACATGACGCACCTCTGGTCGCTGGCCGTCGAGGAGCAGTTCTATCTCCTCTGGCCGGCCGTGCTTTGTTCTGCCGGCAGAAAGCGGGCCATGTGGGCGGCGGCGGGAGTGATGGCCGTCTCGCCGGTGTTGCGGACCATTGCCCTCCACTGGTGGCCCCCGGCGGCCTGGCCGCTCGGCGCCTCATTCCAGTCGAACGCGGACGCCCTGGCCACCGGTTGTCTGCTCGCGGGGACGCGCGCCTGGCTCGGAGGGCGGGCGTGGTACAGCCGCTTTCTGGACTCCCGCGCGTTCGTGCTGGCGCCGCTGGCGGCGCTCGCGGCGTGCCTGGCCCAGCCGCTCGCGGCCTTCCAC
>CAYRPT010000474.1:0-4093 GCA_964425895.1 uncultured Solibacteraceae bacterium
TGGGGTGGTGATTCAAGCGGTGCCCGCCCTCCACGTCATCAATCAGCTTGTGCGGAATGCCTCCGCCGACGACGTCGTGAAACTGGTCACCACCTACGAGATGGGCCTTTACGGTCTGGCCCGCATCCGTTCCACCAATGGTTACGAGCAGCGGCGTCAGGCGGCCCTGGCCTTCACGTCGTCCAGGCGCCTCAAAGCCGCGGCCGCCGCGAGTGCGATTGCTTTTGTCGAGACCGAGCTTTCGCCGGGCGACACGACCGACGGAGCCGTTTTCTATCCTACTTTCGGCCGCCCGGTGGGCGCGGCGCGTGTGCGCGCCTACGTCGATAGTCTCCTCTTCGAGTTCCGGCCCTGGGATCCCGCCGGCGTCCAAAGAGAAAAATAGCGCGGGTCGCACCAGGCGGTGCCGGGTCTGTTCCCCTTTGGCGCCGGGCAACAGCCGGCGCGACAAGGGCTGAGTTCAAAATATTAAAATATTAGTTGACAGCGCCGCACTCCAGTGGTATCGTCGCAGTAGAAGTATTAATTCTTTAGTTGAAGCGATGCCAAGGAAGAAATCTCCCACGCTCACCGAAGCCGAGCTGCGGCTTATGGAAGTACTTTGGGACCACGGCGAATCCACGGTTGCTGAAGTGGCGGGGCGGCTTCCCGGCTCATCGAAGCCGGCCTATTCGAGCGTGCTGACCATTCTGCGCATTCTGGAGCGCAAGGGGTACGTGCAACACGAGAAGAAGGGAAGGGCGTTTGTGTACCGCCCGGTGGTCGCCCGGGACGACGCGCGGCGCAAGGCGCTCGACTTCGTGATGAGCCGTTTCTTCGACAGCTCTCCCGAACTGCTGGTGCTCAACGTATTAGAGAGTGAGGATCTGACCCCCGAGGATCTCCGGAGGCTTCGAAAACTCATTGAGGAGGCCGAATGACGGGCGCGACGTGGACGGCGGCTGTGGGAGAGGCATTGCTCAACGGCTGGTGGCAGGGGATTTTGGTGTGGGCGTTTGCCGCCCTGTCGGTTCGAATGATCCCGCCGGTGATGGCCGGTGTGCGGCACATCATCTGGTACGTGGCCCTGGTGGCGATCGCCGTGCTGCCGCTGCTGCATTTCGTGGGCGCCTCCGCTCGACCCCACGGGAGGGGCCCCGAGGCGGTGGACCTGGGTGCGCCGCCATCGCCGCCGGCGCCGGCGACGGTACGGATCGTGGAGAAAGAGACCGTCGCCGGGGCGCCGCAAGCCGGGTGGGAGGGCGCCCGCTCGCTGCCCCGGGTGGCCGTCCCGGCCGGACCGTTCGCGGCGGGTTGGGTATTGCTTTGGCTTGGTGTCGCGGCGGTTCTGTTGGGCCGCGTGCTGGTGGCGGTGCGGGGCGTGTTCTTGCTCAAGCAGCGCTCTGGGCCGCCTCCCGAACAGCTCCGCGGCTGGTGCCGGCGGTGGGCAACCGAATCGCCGTGCCCCCGTCGCGCCGAGCTTCGCGTATCGTCCCGCATTGGCGTGCCGCTGACAGCGGGCTTATGGCGGCCGGCGGTACTGTTCCCTGAACCGCTGGTGCCTCACCTGTCGGAGACCGAGGCGCTGGCGGTCTGGCTCCACGAGCTCGCGCACATCGAGCGATTGGATGACTGGGCGCGTCTCGGGCAGAGGATCGCGGAGGCGCTGGCCTGGTTCCATCCAGCGATGCGCTGGATCAGCCGCCGGCTGGAGCTGGAACGCGAAATCGCCTGTGATGCGCGGGTGGCGCGGCGGACCGGAGGGGTAAAGGCGTACGCGGCCTGCCTGGCAAGAATCGCCGCATTGTCGGCCGGCGCGCGGGGGCCGAGTCTGGCTCCGGCGATGGCCTTGGAGCAGAAGCAGATTTTTCGGAGGATTGACATGCTGATGAAGAATAACCGCAGCACAACCGGCAAACCGGCCGTGGCGGGGGTTCTGGGCGTCGCGGGGCTGGTCACCTTGACCATCGCGCTGGCCGTCTCGGGCCCGCTGGTCGTCCTGGCGCAGGAGGCGGCCCCTCCCGCTCCGCCGGCGCTCCCGGCCCCTGAGGTCGAGGCTTCGGAGGCGCCGCCGGCGCCGCCGGCACCTCCGGCGAGCCCGCGTGCACCGGAGCGAGTTCCGGGCGCGGTTCGACCCACAGCGCCGCCCGCCCCGCCCCGGCTTCCTCAGGCGCAGGTTCCCCCTGTCCCCGCGGCTCCGGAGGCTGCCCCTCAGCCGGCCCCCACCCCCAGCCCAGGCCAGGACGATCGTCGCGCCCAGGCCGAAGCGATTCGGGTGGAGGTGGAGAAGCACCAGAAGGAGCTCCGCGAGCTGAGCCGCCAGATCAGCCAGGAGGTCGAGTCGAACATCCGTCCTCACACCGAAGAGATCCGCAAGCTCGCCGGTGAGATACACGTTGAGATTGAACGGCACATTCGGCCGGCGGCCGAGGAGATCGCCCGGCTGGGCGCCGAGATCGGGCGCCGCTATCAGTTAGAGAAACCCGACCCGGAGACGATCAAGAAGCTCGAGGAGCAGATGCGCGGACTGGAGAAAGGGGCGATGCGCCAGGCCGAAGAGCGCATCCGCGAGCTGGAGGCAAAGATCCGCGAGCGGGAGTCCTCGTTCCGTCCGTCGGAAGAAACGATTCGCAAGATTGAGGAGAAGATGAAGGACGTGGAGCGGCGCCTCGAGGAGAAGCTCAAGGAAGTCGAGGCCCGCCGAGCTCCGATTTGATGGTGCGCTCGCTGAGGAGCGTCAGGCCGGGGATTTGGAAAAGGGCTTCGCGTCGACAATGCCCTTTCCTTCCTCGATCACGACCAGCCGGTCCGCCGGGATGCCCCTCAGCGTTTCCACCTTTCCCAGCGGCCAGCGGATCTCGAGGTCGGCCGTTTCGATGGGACCGAGGCCGAAATGGAGCCGCTTGTCGTTCACCGAATAGAAGCTTGCCTGCGAGAGAACCGTCTGAACCTGCCGCCGTTCGCCGTAGCGGCAGAAGACCCGCGCACCGATCGCGCTCCGGTTGGATTCCCTCCCCACGAGCCGCACCTTGAGCCGATGCGCGCCGCCGGCCAGGTCGTTGCGTAGCAGCGACGGCGGCTCGTTCATATTCATGATGAGGATGTCGATGTCGCCGTCGTTGTCGTAGTCGCCGAAAGCGCAGCCCCGGCTGGCGTGGGCGGCGGCAATGCCGGGACCCCCTTCATCGATGATCTGCTCGAACCTGCCTTTGTCGAGGTTCCGGTAGATCAGGCGCGGGGTCCGGTACCGGTAGCCGGGGATGTTGGTCTCGGCCTCGGGATAGACGTTGCCGGTGGCGACGAACAGATCGGGCAGGCCGTCGTTGTCGAGATCCACCATGCCGGCGCCCCAGCCGACGAAGCGCGTCTCCACCGCCAGTCCGGAGGAGATGGTCATGTCGTGGAAGAACCCTTCGCCGTCGTTGCGGTACAGGATGCTGGTGTCGTCGGCGAAGTGGGTTTTGAAGATATCCAGGTGGCCGTCGAGGTTGAAATCGCCAATGCCGAGTCCCATACCGGCCTGTTCCATGCCGTCTTCGCTCAGGGCCGCGCCCCGCTCAAGACCTTCCTCGCGGAATGTGCCGTCGTGGTTGTTCATGAACAGGAGGCTATAGGTTGAGTCGCAGGCGACGTAGATGTCCGGCCAACCGTCGCTGTCGAAATCGGCGCCGATGGACGTCATGCCGTAGGTTTTTCCGGCCGCGGCGATACCGGTCCGCTCGCTGACGTCGGTGAAGGTTCCGTCACCGTTGTTGTGGTAGAGGTAGTGCCGCGCCGGAGGTAAGCCCATGGGGCCGCAGTGGACCGGCACGCCCTTCCAGTTGCAGGTGCCCTGTTCTCCCGGCCGGGGGACGCTCCGGAGGTCGAAATCGACATAGTTGGAGACAAAGAGGTCGAGCAGGCCGTCGCGGTCGTAGTCGATGAAGCAGGCGCCGGCGCCCCAGCGGCGGCCGGCGTGGCCCAGTCCGGCCTGCGCCGTCACGTCGGTGAAGGTTCCGTCGCCGTTGTTGTGGTAAAGAACATTCTGGCCCCAGTAGGTAATGAAGATGTCCTCGAAGCCGTCGTTGTCGTAGTCGGCGACGGCCGCGGAGTAAGCCCAGCCGGAGCGCACCAG
>CAYRPT010000475.1:0-4064 GCA_964425895.1 uncultured Solibacteraceae bacterium
ACGCAGCGGACCCGCATGCCGGCCATCCACACCACCGCCTGCTGCCTGCCGAACGAGTGGCGCTTCTTCGGCGCCCTCGGCGAATACCTCTACTCCTACGACGACCAGGGCCTCTACGTGAACCTTTACACCTCGGGCCGAGTCCGCCAGGACCTGGGTTCGGGGCGCCAGGCTGCCCTGGCCGTAACGACAGATTACCCCCACAGCGGCGCGATCGCGCTCCGCATCGAAGGAGACAAGCCGCTCGCCTACCGGCTGCGGCTCCGGGTGCCCGCGTGGGCCGACGGCGCGACGGTGGCCGTGGGGAGCGAGAAGCCCCGGTCCGTCGAGGCCGGCCAGTACGCCGTGATCGACCGCACGTGGCGGCCGGGCGACCGGATCCTGCTTCAACTGCCTATGCGGCCGCGGATGACACTTCCCGATCCGCGGGAGACGGACAACGCCGGCCAGGCCGTGCTGGCGCGGGGACCCTTGATCTACTGCCTCGAACAGGAAGACGCCGCGTTCCCGATTGAGGAGGCCCGCTGGGCTCTCACCCCGCCGGAAGCCGCCGCCAAGGTGAAGGTCGAATGGCGTGCCGAGCTCTTGGGAGGGGTTCACGTTCTGCGAGCGCCCGGCACCGCGGGCGGCGTCCGACGCGAACTCGTTCTCATCCCGTATTACGCCCGCGCCAACCGCTCCGAGCCCAGTTTCTGGACGACGTTTCTCCCGCTGCCGTCCGGACAGTGATCGTTCCGGGGCCGCCGGCGAGTGGGCGGAGCCGTCAGAGATTCTCGATCTGGACCGGCTCGATCTCACCGGCCGGGACAAAGCCCAAAACCTTGCCGTAGAAGTACAGCTCGGCCTCGGCGGTCCTCCGGATGGTGCCGGCGTGCCGGAATCCGTGCCGTTCCCCGGCGAACGTCAGGTAAGCAACCGGCAGTCCCTTGGCCCGCAGCGTGGCGACCATCGATTCGGCCTGGTTCGGGGGCACAACCCGGTCCTCAAGACCCTGGAAGAAGATCACCGGACAAGAGAGCTTCTCCACGTGATGGATGGGGGAGCGCTCCAGGTAAAGCTCGCGCCGTTTGGGGTAAGGCCCCACCAGCCAGTCGAGATAGCGCGATTCGAACTTGTGCGTGTCCTGGACGAGCGTCTCCAGATCGGCCACACCGTAGTAGCTCGCGCCCACGCGAAAGACATCGGTGAAGGTGAGGGCCGCGAGCGTGGTGTAGCCGCCGGCGCTCGAGCCGCGAATGATCAATCGTTGGGGATCGACCCGGCCGCCGGACGCCAGGTGCCGGGCTCCGGCGACGCAGTCCTCCACATCGGCCACGCCCCATTGCCCGGCAAGCTGTTCGCGGTACGAACGGCCATAGCCGGTGGATCCGCGGTAGTTGACGTCCAGAACGGCAAAGCCGCGGGTCGTCCAGAACTGGACGTTCAGGCTGAAGCCGGTGCCCGTGGCCGACGTCGGGCCACCGTGGCCCATGACGATCAGGGGGGGCAACTCGTCCGCCGGTCCGCGAAAGCGGCGGTTGCGCGGAGGGTAGAAGTAGCCGTGAGCCGTTTTTCCGCCCGAGGTTGGAAACTCCACCGGACGCGGATCCGAGATATCTTCCAGGTCGATCTTCACGTCCAGGGAGGTTCGCAGAACTTGCGCCGCGCCGGTATCCAGATTTACTAGAACCACTTCGGAACGGCGGTGGGGAGAACTGCCGATGAAAAGCGCGCGCCGCCCGGACACCGCGAGGCTGGTGATGTCGGTGTGCTCAAAGGGGAGGCGCTCCAACGCCTGGCTCGACGGATCGATAAGCCCCAGGCGCCATACTCCCTCCTCGCAATAGGCGGTTACCAGGCGTCCGTCGGCGTCGATGCCGAAGGTGCGCATGCCGAACTGCCATTGGGGCCGGCCGAATTCCGCCTCCTTCTTGAGAACGCACCAGGCACGGTCGCCGTCCCAGCGATAGAGATTCCACCAGCCGCGGGGGTCGGCGGCGAAGAACAGGCCCCCGGTGGGGGACCAGGCAGGCTGAAAGATGGAGTTGCCGTAACCGCCGGCCACCTTGCGCTTCGCAGTCAGCCGGCCGTCGCCGGCGATTTCGGCCACCCAGAGCTCGGTTTCGTCCCAGGGCATGAACGGGTGGTCCCACGTCAGCCAGGCGATCAACCGGCGCTCGCGGTTTAGAACTGGTGT
This sequence comes from uncultured Solibacteraceae bacterium, assembly GCA_964425895.1. Classification (GTDB taxonomy): domain Bacteria; phylum Acidobacteriota; class Terriglobia; order Bryobacterales; family Bryobacteraceae; genus CAYRPT01. Next base: position 2,177 of record CAYRPT010000475.1, read on the forward strand.
GGAGTAGAAATCGTGGCCGGAGGCCAGCGTTTCAACCGTGCCGTCGCTTAGCCGGACCGCTACCAGTTCATGACCGGGCTCACCGGCGGTGGTGTGGCTCTCGCGGACGCAGATGAGCCGTTCCCGGGACGCATCAGCTATCAGGTCGGCGTAGCGATAGGGGCCTTCGCGGGTCAACGGAATGGGCGGCTGGCCGCAAGCGTGCGTGTAGATTCGCTGATCGACGTCATTGACGAAATAGACCCGTCCGCCGGTGACGAGAAAGGCGCCGCCTCCATACTCGTGCGCCCGGCTGCGGACGCAGAACGGCTCCGGGGTGACGTCGGCGACCGTGCCGTCCGGGGTGCGCCGCACGAGGACCACGCGGCCCTCCTCGGCGGGGCGGCCCTCCAGCCAGTAGAGGTCATTCCCGTCGATGGCCACCGCCACCAGGCGCACGGCGGCGTGGGCCATGAGCTCCGGGGTGATGGGGGACTCCCACTCTCCGAATCGCTTGGTATTCTGCGTCGACATGACTTGTACAATAAAACCGCGATGAGGACTTACCGCCCCTTGTTTGCGCTCATCCTGGCAGCCGTGGCGCTGCCGCTTCGGGCCGCCGAGCGTCCCAACATCATATTCATCTTCGCCGATGATCTCGGTTGGGGGGATATCGGCGCGTACGGAAACCACCGCATCCGGACCCCGCACCTCGACCGGCTGGCCGCGGAAGGAACGCTGTTCACGCAGTTCTACGTCAATGGTAGCGTGTGCTCGCCGAGCCGGACGGCGGTGATGACCGGCCAGTACCCGGCCCGGCATCGCGTTCACGGCCATTTTGCCACCGATGAGCTGAACGCCGGGCGGGATATGCCCAATTGGCTCGATCCCACCGTGGCCACCCTGCCCCGCGTTCTGAAGGAGGCGGGCTACGCCACCGGCCACTTCGGTAAATGGCATCTCGGCAGCGGAAGGGACGCTCCCGATCCGGGAGCCTACGGCATCGACGATCGCCGGACGGTCAACTCCAGCGGATCCGGTTGGACGGACGAGAATAGTCCGGATTTTCGCGCCCGGTCGACAGCGCTTATCGTCGATGAGACGATCCGCTTCATCCGGACGAACCGCGAGCGTCCTTTCTTTGTCAACGTCTGGACCCTGGTACCGCACGCGACGCTCAACCCGACCCGCGAACAGACGGAGCCCTATCTCCGGTTCGGTCCCCGGGACGTGCCGCACGTTGGGGCGGCGCCCATTTACTACGGTTCGGTGTCCGACCTCGATGCGCAGGTCGGCCGGCTGATGGCGGCGCTCGACGAAATGTGCCTCGCGCGGACCACGCTCGTGCTATTTTCCAGCGACAACGGGCCGGAGGAGATCGAAATCTCGAATGCGAACCACAGCGGCGTCGGTTCCCCGGGGCCCTTGCGAGGCCGGAAGAGGAGCCTCTACGAAGGTGGCGTGCGCGTGCCGTTCCTGGCGCGCTGGCCCGGCGTCGTGCCGGCGGGGCGGGTGGACGATGAATCCGTTGTTGCGGCTGTGGATCTCTGGCCCACCCTGTGCGGTCTGGCAGGCGCCGCCACACCACCCCGCCATGCGCTGGACGGAGAAGACCGTGGCGCCGTGCTTCGCGGACTCGCCGGGCCGCGGACCGGCCCATTGTACTGGGAATGGCGCTTCCGGATCTTCGGGCACGTTTTCAACATGAGTCCGATGCTGGCGATGCGCGCAGGCCGCTGGAAGCTGCTCATGAACCCGGATCGCAGCCGGCTGGAGCTTTACGATATTCCCGCCGATTCAAGAGAGATGAACAACCTGGCGGGCTTCTACCCCGAGGTGGTGGAGCAGATGTCCCGGCAGCTTCTGGCGTGGCAGCGTACGCTGCCTCCCGGAAAGGTGGAAGACGCCG
>CAYRPT010000476.1:0-4059 GCA_964425895.1 uncultured Solibacteraceae bacterium
CTCGGCGTCCTCGCGGTGGCCGCACATCAGGAGGCTGTACTGAAAAATCTTCGCGCGGTACGTCGTCACGAAACTTTCAAACGCTCCCGGGAGGCCGGCGAGCAAAGCGTTCGCCAGCTCCACATCCGTGTCGGTCCCGCTTGCCACGATTCGATCGTAGCAGGGCGGGACGCCGCCGATATTGCCACCGGCGGCCTCGTTCTGATAGAACGGAGCCGGAGAGAAGCCACGGATCCGTTCCCCTGCCAATGATGCGACAGGCGCGAATTCGTGACAGGAGGAGGGATTGTCACCAGCGGGCCACCGCTGCATCGTGACGGATGAGACATCGAACGGAGTTTGCATGAGACGATTCAAGCTGGGCATCCTCGCCCTGTTCGTTTTGCCTGCGTATTCCCAACAGCCGCTCAGCTTGGCGGAAGCAGCGCGCCTGGCTCTCGAACGCCATCCTTCGGTCGAGGCCCGCGCGGCCGAGGCCGACGCGGCCGCGACGAAGGTGAAGCAGGTCCACAGCAACTACTATCCGAAGGTGAGCTGGCAGGAATCCTGGAACCGGAGCAATAATCCGGTGTTTGTCTTCTCGAGCCTACTGACCCAACGGCGGTTCACGGAACGGAACTTCGCCATCGGTTCGCTCAACCGGCCGGATTTTCTGAACAACTTCCAGTCGGTGCTGGCGGTGGATCAGCTTCTCTATGATGCCGGCCGCACCGGCAAAGAGAAGCAGGCGGCGCAACTCGGCCAGGAGATTGCGGGCGAGCACGCCCGGACCAACGCGATGCAGGTGATCGCGCGAGTGGTGGAGACCTATCATGGCGTAGCGCTGGCCGCGGAGAGCCTGAAGGTGGCCGAGGACGCGGTACGGAGCGCCGAGGCCGATCTCAAGAGGGCCGAAGCCGTGCGTGGCGCCGGCATGGCCACGGACGCGGACGTCCTGTCGATCCAGGTGCACCTGGCGGCGATGCGGGAACAACGCATCGCGCGCTCATATGACCTGGAGGTGGCGCAATCCGCATTGAACGAGGCGCTGGGGCTGCCCCTCGAAACGCCGCATCAATTGACCACGCCGCTGACAGCTCTTCCCCCACCGGCCGGGGAACTCGCACGCTATGAGAAACAGGCCGCGACCGAGCGGCCGGAGCTGAGGCAAGCGGAGTTCGCGGCCCGCATCGCGGCCACCGAGACCGACGCGGCCCGGTCTGGCTACTGGCCCCAGGTGAGTTTCCGCGCGGCGTTCGAGGCCGACCGGCAGGAATTCGTCACCAAGGGCGGCGCCAACTGGTTCTTCGGTGCGACCATGCGCTGGAACCTCTACAACGGAAATCAGACGCGGGAGATGGTTCGGGAAGCGTCGCACCGGCTCCGGGCGGTCCGGGCGGAACAGAAACGCGCCGATGCCGGCGTCCGGCTTGAGGTGCGTAGGGCGCACGCCGATCTGATGGCGGCACAGGAGCGCATCGCGGTGGCCGAGGCCGCGGTGGCGCAGGCGGAAGAAGCGCTGCGCATCACGAAGAACCGCTACGAGGCGGGGCTAACGACGGTCACGGAGCTTTTGCGCAACGAGACGGCGTTGCTCGAAACACAGACGCGCTACCTGGCCGCGGTCTACAACCAGCGGCTGGCCGCCGCGGGGCTCGAATTGGCGAGCGGCATCCTGTCGGTCGACTCGGCGGTGCTGCAGTAGTGGAATCGGTGAGTGAGTGAAATGAGACGAACAGCAATCATTCTGGCAGTGGGAGCCGCGGGGTGGCTGGCCGCTTGTGGCGGCGAGCAACACGTCCGGGAGACCGTGAAGCTTCCTTCGGTGGCCGTTCAGACGGCGGCGGCCCAGGAGGTGGAGTGGCGATCCACCTATGAGGCCGTCGGGAACGTTCAGGCCCGGACGACGGCAACGCTTTCGTCCAAGGTCATGGGTTACATCCGAGAGATCAAGGCCGATGCGGGAGACCGGGTCCGCGCAGGTGAGGTGCTCGTCGTCCTCGACTCCCGGGACCTGGAAGCCGGCTACGGCCAGGCGCGGGCCGGGCTCGCCGAAGCTCGAAGCGCCATGGCCGAAGTGGAGAACGCGATCGCGGCGGCGCAGGCGCAGCAGGAACTCGCGGAAGCCACGTTCCGCCGCATGGAAGACCTCCACGCGAAGAAATCCATTACCGAGCAGGAGTACGACGAGGCCTCCGCCAAGCTCCGCATGGCGAAGGCCAACCGCGAGATGGCGGTTTCGAGGAAAAACCAACTCACCGAGAAGATCCGGCAGGTGGAAAAGGCGGTGGAATCGGCGGCCGTAATGAAGAGTTACGCCGAAATCGCCGCGCCTTTCGACGGGACGGTTACCTCGAGGACAGCGGACCCCGGAGTGCTGGCGGCGCCGGGGGCGCCGTTGTTGACCATCGAGCGGGCCGGCAGCTACCGGCTGGAGGCGCGGGTGGCCGAATCGTGGCTGCCGAGGATCCGGGCCGGTCAGGAGGTTGAAGTCGAGCTCGATGCCCTCCAGAGGAATCTCTCCGCGCGTGTTTCGGAGATCGTGCCGGCGGTCGACGCGGCGTCGCGGGCCTTTATCGTGCGAATCAATCTGCCGGCGGCAGCCGACCTCCGGTCCGGGCTGTTCGGCCGGGCGAAGTTCGGCCGGGAGCCTCGTAAAGTGGTGGCGGTTCCGGCGGCGGCCGTCGTGATGCGGGGCCAGATCCAGTCCGTCTACGCGATTGAGCAGGGCGTGGCGCGAAACCGCCTGGTGAAGCTGGGTGGGGAGCGGGACGGTTGGGCCGAGGTCCTCTCGGGGCTGTCGGCCGGGCAACAGGTCGTCTCACCCGTTCCCGCGGGCCTGACCGACGGGTCTCCCGTGGAGGTAAGGCCGTGAAGACTCCGGAAGAGCTGGGCGCCGCGGGCAAACTGGCCCACGCGTTCATCAACTCCAAGTTGACGCCGCTGTTCATCGTGGCGTCGCTGGCGCTGGGCGCCTTCTCCATCTGGAAGCTTCCGCGGGAGGAGGAGCCGCAGATCATCGTCCCGATGATCGACATCTTCGTCGCGATGCCCGGGGCTTCGGCCCGCGAGGTGGAAGAGCGGGTGACCAAGCCGATGGAGAAGCTGCTGTGGGAGATTCCCGGCGTCGAATACATCTATTCCACCACCATGCCAGGCCAGGCGATGGCGGTGGTGCGCTTCTACGTCGGCCAGGATGAGGAGGAGGCGATCGTCCGGCTGAATCAGAAGATGTTCGCCAACTTCGACCTGATCCCTCCGGGCGCCTCGCCGCCGCTCATCAAGCCCCGCTCGATCGACGATGTGCCGATCCTGGCCCTCACCTTCTGGAGCGAGCGCTATGACGACTTCCAGCTCCGGCAGGTGGCGGCCCAGGTGCACGATACGGTGAAACAGGTGCCTGACGTCTCGGCGGCCGAGATCATCGGAGGCCAGCGGCGCGAGGTGCGGGTGACGCTGGACGCCGCGAAGCTGGCGGCGTACAACCTGGCGCCGATGCAGGTGATGGGCGCGCTCGGGGCTTTCAACCAGCGGTTGCCGTCGGGGAGCTTTTCCTCCGGCAACCAGGAGTTTCTGCTCGAAACCGGCAATTTTCTGGCGGCAGCCGGCGACGTCGCCGCGGTGGTCGTCGGGGTGGCCAATAACAGTCCGGTGTACGTTCGCGACGTCGCCGAGGTGCGCGACGGCGGCGAGGAGCCCTCGCAGTATGTGCAGTTCGGCAACGGGACCACGTTCTACCCGGCGGTAACGCTGGCGGTTTCCAAGCGAAAGGGCACGAACGCGATCGATATCGCCGAGGCCGTTCTGGTGCGCGTCGAGGGGCTCAAGGGAGCCTTAATCCCGTCCGACGTGCACGTTGAGGTTACGCGGCACTATGGCGAGACGGCGGCGGAGAAGTCGAACGAGCTGCTCTTCCACATGGGCATCGCCGTGGTGAGCGTCAGCATCCTGATCATGATCACCCTCGGGTGGCGCGAGTCCTGGGTGGTGTTCACCGCGATCCCCGTGACGCTGGCCCTCACGCTGACCACCTTCTTTCTCTACGGCTATACGCTGAACCGAATCACTCTGTTTGCTTTG
>CAYRPT010000477.1:0-4055 GCA_964425895.1 uncultured Solibacteraceae bacterium
CCAGCCGCCCGGTCAAGGCCGCGCTCGCCGCGCTCCGCCGTCACCGGCACGATTCGCTCCACCCCCAGCTCGGTTGCTTTCTCGATCAGCGTCTCGAACCGCTCGAACTTGACGAGCGACGCGTAGAGCCGCAAGCGCACGGGCAAAGCCGCGGGCGGGAGTTCCTCAATCAAGTCGAACACCACCTGGCTCCGGACGGCGAGGCTCACCCTGGCGAGATAGACCCGGCTGTTGTCGGAGACCTCGTACTGCTGACCCGCCTCCACCCGGAGCACGTTGCGCAAGTGGTGGGCCCGATCGCCGTTGATTTCCGCCTGTCCGTGATGCGTGCGGTCCACAAAGAATCGCCTGCGGGCCATATACGATAATGTAGCCTTCTATGATTGCGTTCCTGCGCGGCCTCGTTCTCGAGAAGCATCCGAACCAGGTGATTGTGGATGCGGGAGGCGTGGGCTACGACGTTACCGTACCGGTGTCGACCTTCGCCGACCTGCCCGATACCGGCCGCGAGGTCCGTCTGCACATCCACACGCAGCACAGCGACACGGCGTACGCCTTGTACGGGTTCCTCACGCGTGCCGAGAAGCAGGTTTTCGAGCGGCTGATTACGGTCACCGGCATCGGTCCGCGCCTCGCGGTCGCGATCCTGTCGGGTTTGAAGGCGCCGGACCTGGTGGCCGCCATCCGCTCGGGCTCGGTCGCCTACCTGACGCGCATCCCCGGAGTGGGCAAGAAGACCGCCGAGAGGATGGTGCTGGAACTTCGCGACAAGCTCAACGACCTGGCCGCCGGCGCCGCCCCCGAGGGCCCCGCTGAAGCGCGCGAGGCGATGTCGAGCGTCGAACAGGACGTCCTTTCCGCGCTCATCAACCTCGGGTGCCATGCGCAGGCCGCCCGCGCGGCGCTCCAGAAAGCCCGCGCCGCCGGGGCGCCGGATGAGTTCGAACCCCTGTTCCGCCGCGCTATGGACCACATCCGATGACGGCCGGCGGCGGCCGGAGGTCCGCCGCTGCGCTACCCTGATATTTCATGCGCGAGCAGGGCATCATTTCGCCGGCATTGCAGGAAGGCGAACGCCAGTTCGAGGCGACGCTCCGGCCCAAGCGCCTGGACGACTTCACCGGTCAGCCCAAGCTGAAGGAGGTGCTCGCCATCTCCATCGAGGCCGCGCGCCGGCGCGGCGAGGCCCTGGACCACGTGCTGCTCTACGGCCCGCCGGGCCTCGGGAAAACGACGCTCGCCACCATCATCTCCCACGAGCTCGAAGCGGCTTTCGACCAGACGTCGGGTCCGATTCTCCAAAAGAAGCTGGATCTCACCGGGATCCTCTCCAACATCCGCCCGCGGCAGGTGTTCTTCATTGACGAAATCCACCGCCTGCTGCCCGATGTCGAAGAGATGCTCTACGCCGCGCTGGAGGACTTTCGGGTGGACATCCTCGTGGGAACCGGTCCCGGCGCCCGCACCCATTCGCTACCCGTGCCGCGCTTCACCGCCATCGGCGCCACCACGCGACAGGGCCTGGTGAGCGCCCCGCTGCGCGGCCGGTTCGGCCTGGTCCTGCGTCTGAATCACTACGAGTGGCCCGAGCTCACCCGGATCGTCCACCGCTCGGCGCGGATTCTGGAAGCGGAGATCGACGACCCGGGCGCCGAGGAGATCGCCCGGCGGAGCCGGGGCACGCCGCGCATCGCCAACCGTCTGTTGCGGCGCGTGCGGGACTACGCGCAGGTCCGCTCGGACGGCCGCATCACCCGCCCGCTGGCGCAAAGTGCCCTCGACTTGCTCGAAGTGGACCGCTACGGGCTTGACGAGATCGACCAGAAGATCATGCTCACCATCCTCGAGAAGTACGGCGGCGGACCGGTGGGCATCAACACCATCGCCGCCTCGATCGATGAAGAGGCCGCCACCATCGAAGAGGTCTACGAACCCTACCTCATCCAGCTCGGTTTCATTGACCGCACGCCGCGCGGCCGGGTGGCCACCCCAAGCGCCTTCGAGTATTTCGGGATCACGCCCCGCCGGCGCTCCGGCAATCAGCCGACCCTGTTCTGATGGCCACGGTGTATCTTTCGCTCGGCGCGAACATCGGCGACCGCGAGGCGCATCTGCGGGAGGCTCTGCGCCGGCTAGAGGCGACGTGGCTGCACATTACGCGGCGGTCGGCGGTTTATGAGACCGCGCCACGCGACTTCGAGGAGCAGCCGTGGTTTCTGAATCTTGCTGCCGAGGCCGAGGTCGCCCTGGAACCGCGCGAGCTCCTCGAGGAGATTCTCGCGGTGGAGCAGTACTTCGGCCGCCGCCGCGACGTCAGCAAAGGGCCGCGCTCGATCGACATCGATATTCTGTTCTACGGTGGCCGCGTCATCGACGAGCCCGGCCTGCATGTTCCCCACCCGCGGCTCCATGAACGGCGATTCGTGCTCGAGCCGCTGGCGGAGCTGGCGCCGGACCTCGTTCACCCGGTGCTCGGGAGGACCGTCGCCGAGCTGCTTCCGGCCACGCTCGATCAGGACGTCCGGCGATGGGGACCGGCTTGAGCCGCCCCTTTCCCGTCGAGCGGGGCGCCAGCCCCGCCATGACGGCGGTCTCGCCGTCTGTCTGCACTCACGGAGCCAGCGGCGGCGCGTCCGGCCTCGGCGCGCTCGGCCCCGCCGCTGGCACGAGCAGGCTTGTTCCGCTCGCCGACCGCGCGGCGTAGCCGAACAGCTCCACGTCGCTCGGCGCCAGCACCGTGTCCGGGTAGTACCACTCCGCCTGCACGCGTTCGCGGTCGAGGTCCACCAGGTAGTACCCTCGCCGGTCGACGTCCACGTACTTCACGTGCGGGTGGGTGCCGTCGACCAAACCCTCGAGGATCGAGGCCAGGCCTTCGTCCAGGATCGCCGGCGAGGTGATGCCGGGACCGACAAACTCGACCGCCAGCGGCTGGTAGCCGCCCGCCTGGAACGGATTGAACGCGATTTCGTTGGCCCAGGACGAGTGCAGATCTCCGCTGAGCACGACCACGTTGCTGATGCCGCTGGCCAACAAGTGCCAGAGCAAACGGAGGCGGCTGGCGCCGTAGCCGTCCCACTGGTCGAGGTTGACGGGCCGGCCGCCGGCCACCATCAGGTGCCCCATCATGATCTGCTGGCCGAGGAGCCGCCATTGCGCTCCGCGCTGCCGCGACGCGGTCAACTGGTTGAACAACCACGACTCCTGGAGACTCCCCAACAGCGAGCGGTTGGGGTTATAGACCTCGCTCAGAATCTGCGGCAGAGTCTTGCCGGCGGGGTCCACCTGTTCGTCGCGCCCGATGATCCGAGTGTCCAGCAGGATCAGGTCGGCCAGGTCGCCGAAACGGAACGTCCGGTAGATGAGGCCGTTTGGAACGAACGGCCATTCCCGCACCGGAAGCCACTCGTACCATGCCCGAATCGCGTTGGCCTTGCGGGTTTGCCAGTCGCCTTCGCCCGCATCGTGGTTCTCCGCTCCGCCCTTCCAGGAGTTGTTGGCGCTTTCATGGTCGTCCCAGACCACGATGAACGGGTGTTGCCGGTGGACCTCCTGGAGGTCTGGATCGGAACGGTACTGCGCGTAGCGCGTCCGGTAGTCGTCCAGGGTAATCAGCTCTTTGTCGGGCTCTGGAATCCGCCCGATCGCTGTGCCATCGCCGAACTTGCCGTTCTCGTACTCGTAGATGTAGTCGCCGAGGTGGATCACGGCGTCGAGGTCGGCCCGCTGGGCGATCTTGCGGTAGGCGTTGAAGAATCCCCACGGCCAGTTCGAGCACGACGCCACGGCGAACCGGAGGCGGTCGACGCCGCCGAGCGGAAGAGTCCGCGTACGTCCCATCGGCGACTCCTGCCCGAGCGCCTGGAACCGATAGTAGTAGGTCGTGCCGGGCTGAAGACCCGCGGCGTCCACCTTCACGTTGAAGTCGCGTTCCGGGATGGCCGCGGTCAGACCTTGGCTCACAATGTGCGTGAAATCCGGACTGTCGGCGACCAGCCAGGCCACCGGCGTCGCCTCCGCGTTTGGCGGAATCACCCGGGTCCAGAGAATAACCC
>CAYRPT010000478.1:0-4039 GCA_964425895.1 uncultured Solibacteraceae bacterium
CACTACGACCTGCGCGTGGAGATGGAGGGGGTGCTGAAATCCTGGGCCGTCCCGAAAGGCCTGACGCTCGACCCGCGCGAGAAGCGGCTGGCCGTCCGCACCGAGGACCATCCCCTGGAATACGCCGATTTCGAGGGCGAGATTCCCGAGGGCAACTACGGCGCCGGCCACATGATCGTCTGGGATTGCGGTGTCTGGATCCCGGAGCCGGGCGCCCCGGCCGAGGAGCGGCTGCGCGCGGGCGAACTCAAATTCTCCTTAAAGGGCCGAAAACTGCGCGGCGGCTTCGCGCTGGTGCGTTTGAAGCGGCGGGACTCCAAACAGGAGGAATGGCTGCTGCTCAAGCACCGGGATACCTACGCGGAGGAGGGTTGGACGGTGGAAGCACACCCGGGCTCGGTGAGCGGCGAACCGGCGGCATCTCCCGGCGGGCTCGAGGGAGCGGCGCCCGCGGCGATGCCCGAAACGGTGGACGTGATGCTGGCGAGTCCCGCCGCCACGGCGTTCTCCGGCCCCGGCTGGCTGTTCGAAATCAAATGGGACGGCATGCGAACGACCGCGTTTGTCGACCACGGGTTGTTTCGCCTGCATTCACGGACCGGCCGCGACGTCACCTCTTCGTTTCCGGAGCTGGCGCTTCTCCCGGAACGGCTGATGGCACGACAGGCAGTGATCGACGGTGAGATCGTGGTTCTCGATGATGGAGGCCGGAGCGACTTCGAGCGGCTGCAGAAACGGATGCATACCGATCGCCCGTCAGCGTCCGCGCTACGTGAAAACCCGGCCGATTACTACGCTTTCGATCTTCTCTATTGCGACGGTTACGACTTGCGCCGGACACCCCTGACGGAGCGGAAACGCCTCCTGCGCGAAGTGCTGGACGTCCGGGCGCCCATCCGATATTCCGATCACGTCGAGGAGCACGGGCAAGATCTCTTTGCGCTGGCGACCGCGCGCGGCGCCGAGGGCGTGGTCGCCAAGCGGATGGACAGCCTCTATGAGGCCGGCCGCGGCGCCGCCTGGATCAAGGTGAAGGCGGTGCGCGAGGTAGATGCCGTCGTCGGCGGCTACACCGCGCCGCGCGGCGCCGGCCGGGCGTTCGGCGCACTGCTCGCCGGCCTTTTCCGGGGCGGGAAGCTTGAGTTCCTCGGCGGCGTGGGCACGGGTTTCGACGCGGCCGCGCAGGAGGAACTCCGGGGGAAGCTGGAAGCCCTGCAAGTTCCGGAATGCCCGTTTGCCGCCGCGCCGGACACGACGGAACCCGTGCGGTGGGTACGACCCGAACTGGTGATCCGGATCAAGTACCAGACAATGACCCAGGAGCGGCGGCTGAGGGCACCGGTCTACGTGGGCCTGCGCGATGACGTGTCGCCCGCCGAGTGCACCATGGAGGCGGAGGCGCCGGCCGCGGCGGCGCCGCCGGTTCGGCTGACGACGTCGATCCCCATCCTCCGCGGCCAGGCGATTGAGCGCGAGCTGCGCGAGGGCCAGCGCGACGAGGCGATCCTTGAGCTGGACGGCAAGCCGGTGAGGGTTCGGAACCTGAACAAGATCTACTTCCCCGGTCCCGAAATCAAGAAGCGGCAACTGCTGGAATGGTACTACCGGATCGCGCCCGTACTCCTGCCGTTTCTCCAAGGACGGCCGCTGGTGTTGCACCGTTACCCAAACGGCGTAACCGGGGAGCCCTTCTATCAGAAGGACGCCGGGCAAGAGAAGCCGGACTGGATGGGGACAGTCCGGGTGGCGGATGCAGGCCGCGGCCGGACCATCGAGTACTACGTGGCGGACGACCGCGCCGCGCTCCTGTTTCTGGCGAATCTCGGGTGCATCGAGCACAACCCGTGGTCGAGCCGCAGGCCGGATCTCGAGCGGCCGGACTACGTGTTCTTTGACCTGGACCCCGTTGAGGGCGCGACCTTTGCAACCGTGGTGGCGGTGGCGCGCGAGATCCACAAGCTTCTGGATGAGATCGGGTGCGCGAGCTTTCTCAAGACGTCCGGGGCGTCCGGCATGCACGTGTATCTGCCGCTCGAATCGCGGTACACCTACGAGCAGGCGCGATCGTTCGCCGAGATCCTGGCCCGCGTCATCCATGCGCGCCGCCCGCGGGAAACGACGCTCGAACGGATGACCGGCAAGCGGCCCGCCGGCACGGTGTACCTCGACTACTCCCAGAACGGCTACGGGCGGCCGCTCGCTTCGGTCTACAGCGTGCGGCCCCGGGCCATGGCGACCGTGTCGGCGCCGCTTCTGAGCGCCGAACTCCGGGCGGGCCTCCGTCCGGAGCAGTTTACGCTACGCACCATGCCCCGGCGTCTGGCGGAAAAGGGAGACCTCTGGGCAGGGTTCTGGAGCCGCCGCCAGGCGCTGGAGGAGCCGCTGCACCGCCTCGCCGGTATCCTCGCAGGTTGTTGAAAGACGAAGACCGCCGCCAACCGGCCGCCCGCCGCTTCGGGTGTACAGTACAAGCAGAGGATCCATGTTGAACCGTCGCCAGTTTGCACGACTTGCCCCGCTCGTTCCGGCGGCCCGGCTGACCGGTGGCGCCCTTCAGGCGTCCCAAACCTGGACCGCGGAATGGGATCGCGCCGTCCTCGAGGCGGCGCTGGCCCGGCAGGATGCGGCCTACGATCCGGCGGAGAGAATGCTCAGCCGCAGAGTCGGCCCGCAGTACCAATACCACACCAACCTGCGCAGCACGGTAGTGCATCCGACGCGGGACTCGCTCGAGTACGCGCTGCTGCTGCTTGAAGCCGGGGATGATGCCAGCCGAAGGAAAGCGGGCGAAGTGCTCGACCGGGTGCTCGGACTCCAAGACACCGACCCGGGAAGTAAGTGGTACGGGATATGGGGCTGGTACATGGAGGAGCCTCCGCCGCGCATGTCGCCGGCCGACTGGAATTGGGCCGACTTCAACGGCTCGACGCTGCTGCTCATCGAATTCCGGCACGGCCGGACACTCCCGGAGAAGCTGCGCCTTCGGATCCACGACGCCATACGCCACGCGGGTTACTCCGTGCGCCGCCGTAACGTCAGCATGGGCTACACGAACATCGCGGTCAAAGGAACGTTTGTAACGCTGGCGGCGGCCGAGCTGCTGAACCTGGAGGATCTACGTGGCTACGCGAAAGAGCGCATGCTTCGGCTGGCTCGGCATATCGACCAGACGGGAAGCTTCGACGAATACAACAGCCCGACTTACGCCCGGGTTGCACTGGCGAACCTGACGCGGATGCTGATGTACTTCCGCAGCATGGAGATGAAGGAGATGGCCGGCCGGATCCATGAGCGCGCCTGGCTCCACCTGGCCCGGCACTGGCATGCACCGACGCGGCAGCTCGCCGGTCCGATGAGCCGCTGCTACCGCACCGACATCGGTTCTCCACTGTGGTTGCAGAAGGCCCTCGGGGGACGCCTCGAGTTCAGCTCGCTGGCGGACATCCGCGGCGGCCGGTCCGAGGCCGACGGCGAGGTGGCGATGCTCGATTGGAAGTGCCCGGAGACGGTGTCCGGGCCGTTCCTCGCACTCGATGGGCCGAGACAGCACCGAGAGATCGTCGGCGTGGCCGTGGAGCCTGTACCACCGGTGCAAGCCACCACATGGCTCGAGCCCGCTCTGTCGCTCGGCTCCATCAACCTCGGCGACTTCTGGGTGCAACGGCGCCCGTTGCTCGGCTATTGGGGAGGCCCGGAGCGCCCGGCGCGGTACCTCCAACTCCGGCTCATCAAGGACGATTACGATTTCGCCTCCGGTCTTTTTTCGTCGGTGCAGGAGAAAGGCTGCGTCCTGGCCCTGGCGAACTTCCGATCGCCCGGCGGCGACCGGCACGTCAGCCTCGAACCGGTCAAGGACGGAGCGTTCGAGTGCCGCCGCCTCCGGTTGCGCGCCGACCTGGCGGGGGTTGCCGAGGGAGCCGCCATCCTGGTTGACGACAAGCCGGCGGAGATCCCAGCCGTGGATCTGCCGCCCCGAGTCCGCGTTGCGGTGGACCTGGACGGCGCTTACCTCTGGCTGCGCTTCCCGCTGGCGCGATTC
>CAYRPT010000479.1:0-4035 GCA_964425895.1 uncultured Solibacteraceae bacterium
GAAGCAGGTGGTGCCGGTCCATCACGTCGAGGAGTTGGTGAATGGCGTTGCGGTCTTCGGCCTGTCCGGAGATCTGCCACCAGACCGCCGAGGTCTTCATCGCCATGGCGTTGTTGACGACATGCGTGCGCAGGTCCGCCTCCTGGCGGGTGATCTTGTCCGGCCACTGGAAATTCGTGAAGTGGCCGCGCCAGTCGTAGGACTGCGGCCGGAGCTTGCGCGCCAGATCGAGCAACGAAGATTCGCCGGTGCGGTTGTACAACCAGACGATGCTCAGGAGTTCCTCGGCCCATCGCATCTGGGCCCAACGGACGAGCGGCGCTTCCTCGGCGTGCTCCAAGTGATACTGAAAGTACTTCGTCATCACCGGGATCACGCGCGGATCGCCGGTCGCTTCGTGATACTGGGTGAGCACCTTGAGCATCACCATATTCGGCCACCAATCGGTGCGCTGCCACTCCTGGGCGTAGGCGCCCTTGGATGGGTCGGGGCCGATGGCGCCGGACGGCCGCTGGTTGTCCAGCGTCCAATCCACCCATTTCTTGGCCTTCGCGATCAGCCCCGGGTCCTCCAACAGATAGGCGAGCGGGTGGAGGCCGTCCAGGTAATAGGGACCGCGCTCCCAGCTTTCGCCCGAGCCGCCCAGCCAGCCGCTGTTGGCTCCGACGTCCGGCCAGAACTCGTCGAGATGGCCGCTGAGGCCGTCGGCCTGGATCCTCAACTGCTGCTTCAGCCACCCCGCCGGCTTCACCGAGCCGAGCGGAAGGGGCGCGAAGTGGTTCGGCTGGAGCGGAGGCTTGTTCCAGTGAACCTCCGTGGCAGCGGGTTGCGGTTGAACCGGTGAGGGGGGCCGCGAGGAGCAGGACGCGGCCAGGAGAGCCAGGACGGGAACGAATCCGGAAAGTCGCATAGTATTGTCACCCCGCAGTCGAAATTGGCCGCGAGCAGGCCACACTGATTCCGCGGCCGTGCTCGCGCGAGACGGCGCAAAAGAAATGATACAGAACGCCGCCGTGGCTGACGATCGAGGGTTTGTGGGCGTACTGGGAGTCCACCGCTCCCGGCGGTCCCACGTCGACCAGCACGCCGTCGCATTTGGCCCACGCGCGAAGATCGCTCGACAGCGCTAGCAGGTCCCGGGCCACGCCGCGAGCATCCAGGCCGTAGTAGAACATCGCCCACCTGTCTTCGAAACGCAGGACGCAGGGGTCGCTGGCGAAGCGCTCGTCGGTCGACGCCGCGGGGCCGTTCGGAAGCACCGGGTTGCCAGGGTGGCGCGTCCACGTCTTCAGGTCACGGGAAAACGCGAAGCCGGTTTGTTCTTTCCAGGGGCGTCCCTCGTTCTTCGCGTTGTAGAAGACGTAATAGACGCCCTCGTGTTCCAGGAGACACGCTTTGTACAGGCCGCCGCGCTCCCAAGCCGCCCCGTCCCCGGCGCGTAGAAAGGGAGGATCGACGCTCCACTCCCGCAGGTCCCGGCTCCAGCAGAGGCCGATCACGGCGGGGCCTTCCTCGTAGCCGGGTTTTGGATAGGCGTGATACACGCCGGCAAACCGGCCGCCAACGCGTTTCAAGCGCCCTTCCGAGAACACATCGTTCTCCCGCAGAATCCAGGACAGCGCAACATTATGCCGGATGATGGGCGAGTCCGGTCTGCGCCCGAGGATCAGCCCCTCTTTCCGCCAGGCGACCAGATCCGGCGACGATGCGAGCCCGGTCTGGTAACCTTCGCCGTCGAAACCGACATACGTCATGTAGAAGCGGTCCCCATGGCGGAAAACGAACGGCACGTCGGCCCCGAGGCGGTCAAACGCGGACTGGTCGCCCGAGGATGGCGCGATGAGGAGACGATCCAGCTTGTGCGGCGTCCGGAGCGGCGCCGGGATGCTCGCGCCGCCCGTGCCGGCGAGCCGGCAGGCACCAGCCATTAGCGAAACCGCGGCTCGCCGGGAGATGGGCATCATGATCGAAGCAACGCGGCCGCTCCTGAGCCGGTAACAGTTCCCGCCCTCTCCGGCCGGCGCTCCGCGCGCGTCAAAACGCGATGCGCGCTCCAAGTTGGATGATGCGCGCGTCTTTGGTCGAGGTCGAGCGGCCAAAGGTCCCGCTGGCCATATTGCCGTCCGGGTTATTGAGGTTCACCCGGTTGAGCGCGTTGAAGAACTCGAACCGCAACTGGAAGCTCGTCTTCTCGGTCATCTGGAAGTTCTTCAGCACCCCCAAGTCGGCCTGGAAGAAGCCGGGACCGCGAAACGCCATCCGCGGCAGGCTTCCGAGCGTGCCCGGCGTCGGCAAGGGGAAGTCGCCCGCGCTGAAAAGCCCATGTATGTAGTTCTGCCGGTCCCAATCGCCGAAGGACGTCGTCGGCGCGTTCGGCAGATCCCAGTTGATGCCATCGGCATTGAAGTCACCGCTGTTGGGCTGCAACCCCACGACCTTGCCCGACGAGTCCGTAACCGGCCGGAAGGGTGCCGTGCTGATTACGCTGAATGGAGCGCCGCTCTGCGCGATGACCAAGGCGCTCAACTCCCAGCCGCCCACCGCGTGCCGGACGAAAGCGTTGCTGCCGGTGAACCTTGGCATGCTGAAGACGCCTGACATCGAAAAGCGGTGGCGGAAGTCCCAATCCGACGGGGCCCGGAACTGCGACAGGTTGTGCTGCGATGGCGTCGCGATGCCGGGGTCGCGGTTCACGCGGGAGCCCGCCTGTCCGTAATCCTCCACGCTCGAATACGTGTAGGACGACTGGAACGACGCCCAGTCTCCGAAGCGGCCGCGGAGGCTGAAGATGGCGGCATCGTAGTAGATCCGGTTGCGATTTGTCTCGTAAAAGATGCTGCCGAAACTGGAATGGAGCCGGTCGAATTTACCGTCGAGGAGATCGCCGGCCACCCGGTTGTAGTCATGTCCGACAATCCCGTCGAGGGTGCGCGACCCGCTGTACATCACGCCCGCGACCAAGTTTTTTGGCAGGCGGCGTTCGACGGCGATGTTGTAGATATAGGTGTCGGACGCCTCCATGAAGCGATCCAGGCCGCCGGCGCTCGACCGCACCCCTTCCAGACCGCCAAACTCGTTGACTCCTGTCGCCGGCAGTTGGGGCAAAACCCAACCGTACGGGAAACGGTTGCTCGTGCCGAAGGAGAAGACGGGCGGTGTAACATCCCCGCGCCGCAAATCGAGGCGAATCAATCCCGGGGGGTTGCCCCGGATGCGGTTTGCTTCGCCGAGCGGGACCCAATCATGGTAAAGTCCGAAACCTCCGCGGATGGTCCAGTCTCCCTTGTTGGTCGGGTCCCAGGCGAATCCGACACGAGGACTCCAGTTATTGCTGATCCGGCCGTCATAGACGCCGGAGTCGACGTCAATCACCCGCGCTTTCGAGAACGCCTGGTCGATTTGCGCGGGATCCTCACCGAGATCGGCGAACGGCGCCGGGAGGACGACGTTCCCGAGAGGCACGCCCTTCTCCTTGTTGCGGGTGATGTTCCCGTAGTCATCCCACCGGATGCCCAGCGTGAGGGTGAGGTTTGGCTTCACCTTCCATTCGTCCTGCACGAAGAAGCCGAAGGTGGTCAGGAGGTGCTCGTAACCGCCCGGGCCCTCACGGCCGGTCAGCGGATCGATTTGCGGACCGCCCTGCGAAAACGGATCGTCGGTAACCAGTTCGAGGAGGTTGTTGAAAGTGAACGCCGTCCTGCCGTTGACGTCGTTGAAGCGCGCATCGTCATCGCCTGTCCACGCCTGGAAGCCGAACTTGAGTGAGTGGGCCCCCTTGATCACGCTGACCACATTGCGCCAGTTCCAGTTGTTCTGGATGAAGGTCGCAGGTCCCCACGCGGGTGCGATGTTCAGGTTCTGGCCGACAATGTTGATGTCGGGAACCTCGAACGGTATGGTCGGATCGAGGCTTCGATTGCCCTGGACGAAAATCCAACCGAAGTTGAACTCGTTGAGCACGGAGGGCGAGAACGTGTGGGTCCAGTTGGCCTGCACCGCCTGGGAGAAGTTGTCGTCCGTGACACTCTCGAAACC
>CAYRPT010000480.1:0-1389 GCA_964425895.1 uncultured Solibacteraceae bacterium
TAACCGGGCGGAGAACCGATCAACTTGGCGATCTCGTGGCTGTGCTGGAACTCTCCACAGTCCACTTTAATGACGGCGCGGGCGCTGCCCAGCAAACTTTCCGCCGTGGCCTCGACGATCCGCGTCTTTCCCGTTCCCGTCGGGCCAAGAAAGAGAAAATTGGCCAGAGGGCGACCGGGGGCGTTGAGACCGGTGAGGTACATCTGGTACATGCTGACGATCTCGCGGACCGCCTCCTGCTGTCCGACCACCAGCCGCGAGAGCGACTTCTCTAGTTCAGCGGCCTGCCTGCCGGTGCGAGCCGCATCCTGATGCTGTGCAATCATTTCCATCGATCCACTCCGGCGGCTGGCCGCCGAGCGGCTGGCCGCCTCCCAGATATCTAATCGGCGGAATGCCCGCCAACTTTGACTATGGGCCCGGAAGCCGTTTCGTATTCGCCGGATCGGCCTGTCAGCTCTTCTTCGGGACCGACGGGCGGATCTCCACCCGGCTCACCAAGGTCCGCTCCGGCATCGTCAAGATGCTCAGCACGACTTGCGCAACATCTTCCGCCGCTATCTTCCAATCCGCCCGCTGGTTTTCGCCCCGCGCTCCGAACTCCGTGTCGACGCTGCCGGGCATCACATACGAGACACGCACCTTCTCGTAGCGGTGGTCCATCATCATCGCCTCGGAAAAGCCGTTCAAACCGAACTTCGAAGCGTTGTAAGCGGCCCCGGTGGCGAAGGGATTCTTCCCAGCCAGACTACTTATGTTGACGATGAATCCGGCCCCGCGGTTGCGGAACCTCGCGAGCGCCTGCCGTGAGCAGAGGAACGCTCCGGTCAGGTTGGTGTCGATGACCGCGCGCCATTCCGCGGGGGTCAGCTCGGCGGCCGGTTTAAAAATCCCCACCCCGGCATTGTTGATGAGGATATCGAGCGGCCCGAGTTCGCCGTCGGTGAAGCGAAAGAGGCGCTCGACGTCATCCTCCCGGCCGACATCGGCGGCGGTCCCGACGATGGCGCCCCCAGGCGACTCGGAGAGTTCGCGAACAGCCCGCTCCACCGATTCCGCGGACCGGCCACAAACGGCCACGTGCGCGCCCGCCTCCAGCAGCGCCGCGGCGACGGCGCGCCCGATGCCCCGGGAGCCCCCGGTCACCAACGCGTTCTTTCCGTTCAGATTGGCAGTCATGTCTTCGATTGTGGCACTGGGCTTGCAAGCGGTGAGGGCGCCGGAAGGGCGGACCGCGAGGGCAACTCGCAACCACCCGCTATACTGAGGGTAGGAGGCCGTGGCAGGGAATACATTCCGCGACGCTCGCCGCTGGTTGCGACGTCGCGGGGGCAAAACACTGAAGAGTTGAAGCCGCACGCAACCAAGCGGGTTTTGGGGACCCCTCTC
>CAYRPT010000480.1:1399-4035 GCA_964425895.1 uncultured Solibacteraceae bacterium
CGGGTGGCGCTGGCGCTGTACTCGCTCGGGCTGGTGCATGCGATCGTCACTGCGCTCCACCGCAAATCCCGCATCCTGCCCGCGGCGCTGGGCGCGTTCTGCGTGGGTGTGGTACTGCACTTCGTGGCGCTGGTAGAGTTGGCCGTAGCGCTAGGGCACCTGCCGCTCGATAACTTTTTCGAGTCGATGTCGGTCTGCGCCTTCCTGTGCGCGGTGCTGTTCCTGTTCGTCTACTGGCGCTACCAGTTCACCGGACTCACCGTGGTCTTATTCCCGGTGGTATTCGTGATGGCGCTGGTAGGGGCGACGGAAATGCCCGTGGCCTCGTGGAGCAATCCGCGTGTGCGCGACGCCTGGCTTCTCGGACACGTGCTGCTTGTTCTGGTAGGCTACGCGGCGCTGCTGTTGGCCGCCGTAGCCTCGGTGTTCTACCTGCTTGAAGAGCGCCGCCTCAAGAGGAAAAGCGGCCCCTCGCGCGGGCTGCTGGGCCGGCTGCCTCCGCTGGGAACCCTGGACCGGATCATCACGCAATCCATCGGAGTGGCCTTCGCGCTGATCACCCTGGCGGTGGTGGCCGGGTCGACATGGGCATTCGTTGAGTCGGGACAGAGGTGGATCGGCGAACCGAAGATCGCGATCTCGCTGATCACCTGGATGTTCTACCTGATCATGGTGTTCCTGAGGACGTCGGCGGGTTGGCGAGGCCGCAAGGCGGCCGTATTGGTCTTGACGGTGGTGTGCTGCTCGGCGCTGACGTGGGCGGCGCACGTCGGTCTGCGGCCGCTGCTCTTACAGTAATGAAGCTGCTCGTCACAGGGGTCAATCACCGGACCGCTCCCGTGGAAGTCCGCGAACGGCTTTCTTTCGACGTGCACTCGCTGGGCCCCGCCGTCGCCGACCTCAAGCGCCGCCCGGGTATTCTCGAAGGGCTGATTCTATCGACCTGCAACCGGGTGGAGATCGCGGTATCCGCGGAGGAAACTACCGAGGCTGACCGCGAGGTACATGACTTTCTGACCCGAACGCAGCGCATCGAACCCGCCTGGATCCTGCCCTACCTTTACCGCTACGAGGACACGGAAGCCATTCGTCACTTGTTCCGGGTGGCCGCCAGCCTGGACTCGATGGTGGTGGGCGAGCCCCAGATTCTCGGCCAGTTGAAGGCTGCGTACGCAGCCGACAAGGTGGGCGTGGCCCTCAACGGCGTCCTGGACACAGTGCTGACCCGCGCCTTTGCGGTGGCGAAGCGGGTGCGGTCGGAGACGGCGATCGGGCAATCGGCGGTGTCGATCAGCTACGTGGCCGTGGAGCTGGCCCGCCAGATCTTCGGCCGCCTGAACGAACGCGTCGTCCTGATGGTGGGCGCCGGCAAGATGTCGGAGCTGGCCGCGCGCCACCTGCGCCGCGCCGGCGCGACGCAGGTTTTTGTCACGAACCGCTCCCACGACCGCGCGGTCCGGCTGGCGGAGGCTTTCCAGGGCCGGACCGTTCCCTACGACCGGTTCAAAGAGGAGCTGCCTCGCGCCGACATCGTGATCACCTCCAGCGGCGCCCCCCACTACATCCTGGGGAAGGCCGAGGTGCGGCGGGCGGTGGAGGCCCGCCGCAACCGCCCGGTTTTCCTCATCGACATCGCGGTTCCCCGCAACATCGATCCGGAGGTTAACCAGCTCGAGAACGTATTCCTCTACGACATCGACGACCTGCAAAAGGTTGTCGACGAAAATCTGAAGGCGCGGCAGCAAGAAGCCGAAGGCGCCGAGGGCATCATTACCGAAGAAGTCGATCGGATGGTTTCGCGCTTGCGATCGCGCGAGGCCAAGCCGACCATCGTCGAGCTGCAACACCAACTCGAGACCGTGCGAACGGCCGAACTCGAGCGGCTGGCGGGCAAGCTGACCTCGCTCACTCCGGATCAGCGCGAAGCCGTCGAGGCGATCACGCGCGGGCTGATCAACAAGATCGCCCACGGACCCATTGCCGAGATCCGGCGCCAGGCTAACGAGCCGAACGGCCTGCAATCGATCGAGATCATTCGCCGGATTTTCCGGCTGGACGAATGAGCCATGTTGACAATCGGCTCCCGTGGATCGAAGCTAGCGCTCTGGCAGGCCAACTGGGTGGCCGGCCGGCTCCGCGCAATGGGCGAAGCGGTCCGCATCGAGGTAATCAAGACCACCGGGGATAAAATCCTCGACGTCGCCCTCTCGAAGGTCGGCGGGAAGGGGCTCTTCACCAAGGAGATTGAAGAGGCCCTGCTCGAGGGCCGCATCGACCTGGCCGTTCACAGCCTGAAAGATATGCCGACCGAGATCCCCGCGGGGCTGACACTGTGCGCGGTGAGCGAGCGCGAGGACCCACGCGATGCGCTCGCGGGCCGCCGGCTGGATGAGCTCCCCAAGGGCGCGACGGTCGGGACCAGCTCCCTGCGACGCGCCGCACAGCTCCGCCTGCTCCGGCCCGACCTGCGGATCGAGCCGGTCCGCGGAAATGTCGATACCCGGCTGCGCAAGCTCGACGATGGGGAATACGACGCCGTGCTGCTGGCGGCCGCCGGCCTGCGGCGTCTGGGGCTTGAAGATCGTATCGCCGAGGTACTGGAAGCCGATCGTATGGTTCCGGCCGTAGGCCAGGGG
>CAYRPT010000481.1:0-4023 GCA_964425895.1 uncultured Solibacteraceae bacterium
GCACTGTCGGGTGATGGTGCTTGAGGCGTCGATCAACAACGCGACCTACCCTTTCTACTTCTCGTTTCTCGGCAAGCCGCCGGAGCGATGTAACCCTGTTGAGCGCGCCCTGCGGATAGTGACGCCGTACTCGATGGCCGCCACGCCCGAGCCGATCCGGCGGCGGATCATGCGGGGTATCCGGTCGGCATATGCCCCGTTCGAGATTCATGCCGGGTCGGTGGACGAAGTGCATCCGAGAACCGTGGCCGCCATGCACCGGCAGCTTGCAGTCGAGGTGGACCGCCAATACGACACCATGGTGTTCGGACTGCCTGACCTGAGCCCCTATGCGGTGGATGCCCGCATCAACCCGGTGCTCGTCGTCAGTGACGTCCTCGGCTACCTGTTTAACTGGTTCTACGAGCGTCCGTACGTCAAACCAGGCGGGGCGGTGATCATCTTGAATCCCGCCTTCGAGATCTTCCACCCCGAGTACCACGTCCCGTACCAGCGCTTTTATGAAGAAGTGCTGGCGGCGACGAAGGATCCGTTCGAGATGCAGAGGCGCTTCCAGGAGCAGTACGCCACGGATCCTTATCTCATCGATTGCTATCGGCGCCGCTACGCCCATCACGGGTTCCATCCCTTCACTGTGTGGAACTGGGCGACCTATCCGTTGCGGTATCTGTCCCAGGTCATTCTGGTCGGTCCCGAGGATGACCGGCAGTCCCGCCGCCTTGGCGTCTCCTGGGCGCCGAATCTCGAGGAAGCGCTCGTCATGGCGCGGCGCTCTACCGGAGGCGAATCCGTGGTGGCGTTGACCGTTCCGCCGTTCTTCTACACGACGGAGGCCGGCGCGCGGCGCTGAGGCCCTCGCGGCGCGTCCCGGTGATCCCGCTTCTCAGTTCACAACCTGCTCGAGGATGGCGAAGTCGCCGGGGTTCCACGCCTGGGCGATGATGTAGAAACGTTCGTTGTGCCGGTGGAGCACGGCGTTGTGGACGTGCTGGAAGTTCTCCAGCCCCAGATCCTGCCTCGGCATGATGGTGGACACCAGTTCCTCGTCCTTGAGGATGTAGATGGGCGCGCCCTGCCTCCGGTCGGGTCCGTGGAGTGAGCCGACGATCGCGTAGCCGTCCAGATAGTCGATGTCGCACGGCCACGATCCCAGAGGCATCTTCAGGGTCGAGATGTGGTGCCCATAGCGGGTGAAATGGTCAATTTCGGAGTTCGGTCGGTCCGCGACATCGATCCGCCGGGCGCCCGGCGGGATGGTGATGCCGTGCCCGGTGCCGAATTGGCCCGGTCCGGTTCCCTTTCCGCCGAAGGCCAGATCGTGCCACTCCGCCCGGAAAGGCGCCGTGGACAGGATTCGCGCGGTCAGGACGAAGTCAAGATTCGAGTAGCCCGTCGCGACGTAGAGCAGCCCGTCCAACTGTTCGACGTCGGTGGGCACGAAGTTGCCGCGGCCCTTGAAGTACGCCGTGGCCGCGGGATGGCCCAGGTCGGCGCCGGGCTCGGGGGGATCGAGCGTGTGGACCAGCCGGCCGTCCAGATCGGTGGTGAACACCTTACCGGCGTCATTGGCCGGGAACGTCAGAAACGCCCTCCCATCCGCGGCGTACCAGATTTTCGTATTGTGCATGTTGGTGCTGGTGACCGCCGGGGCGGTAGCGAGGAGACTCGCGGACTGGAGATCGGCGCTGAGCCGGACGACGCCTGCGCCGGCCAGCGCGAAGTAGATCTCGCCCTTGCCGTCGCGGCGGTCGGCCGCGAATCCCCCGTGCGCGCTCTTGAGAACGGCCTGGGCCGCCGGCGGTAGATGATTGGCGGTGTAGAGAACGCGGAACTTCAACTCGCCCTGGCCGCTCACAGGAGCGCGGGCCGCGCTCACGGTCTCCCGGCCTCCCACCCAAGCAGCGGCCAGCAGGCCGGCGAAAGACAGGCTGGTGAAGAATCGCTTCATGCAGATGGTCTCCTGAAACAGCGGGAGGTCGGCTCAAGCGTTTCGCAGTGGAGTTCCACGCACCCCCCGCCCGACCGCCGTTGATGGACTGCCATCCCTCCGACAGCACACCTCGCGGCCCGGATTGACGCTGATTATAGCGAACTGCCGGCTATGGCGAACTGCCGGCGGATGCGAAAAGCAGGCCGAGGCCGCGACGATCGCATTCCCGAGGTTACCAGGAAAGCACCGCCGGAGGTGTCCGGATCAAGGCCGAAACAGGACGAGCAATGCCTCGGCCTCGCTCGCCGGAACACGAAGCGCCGGGATGCCGGCGTGATCGTATCGCTCCCGCGGTGAAACGTCCGCCCTGGCCGGACCTGCCTTCCCTGCGACGCGAGGCCGCAACGGCCTGCAACCGGGCCTCACCTCGACTCCGCGGCGCATCCTCGCGTGTTGCTCCGGCGGTCGCACATCGCCATACCTCTTGGTGTATAGTCGGAGCGGTTCTCCGAGCATTCGCGAGGAAGGGGACGATGAGAAGACTCGAGTTTCTGGCAGCGGCCGCGGCCGGTCTGGGCGCCCTGCGGGAAAGGCTGGTTGCCGAATCCGGCGCCGACCGCAACCTCCGATGGGCCGTGAGCATGTTCTTGTGGACGTCAACGCAGTGGAAGAACGATGGTTCCGCCAGGTTTACGGACATGCTCGACGTTATTAAGGATACGGGCTTTGACGGCTTCCGGCTGACCGGCTGGCCTCCTTCGCTCGAGAAATACAGCATGCCGGCTCCCGTGCTGGAGAAGGAGCTTTCCAAGCGTGGGTTAGCGATAGCAACACTGTCTTTCGGCGGTCCGGCCGACAATCCCTCCGAGCATCCGCGAATTCGGGAGTCCGCCCACGACGCCTGCCGGTTTCTTCAACGATTTGGAGCCACCGAGTTGACAGTATTCTCCCCCCCGAGAGTGAACAAGGTCCTGGTGCGGGAACACTTGCGGCGGGCGTGCGCGTTCTACAACGAGTTGGGCGATCTCTGCGCCGGCTATGGCATCCGCCCCGGACTCCATAACCACTCGCAGGGCCAATTGGTTGAGAGCCAGGATGAAGTCGAGCTCATGCTCGCGCTGACCGACCCGGAACGCTTCGGCTGGGCTCCCGACACGATTCACCTCCACATCGGAGGCTCCGATGTCGTCGAATTGTTCGAGAAGTACGGCCACCGGCTCGTCTTCATGGACTATGTAGACGTTAGGTATACCTACGCCTCGAAAGACCTTCATCTGCCCAATGGGATTGTGGAGAAGGCCGGCACACACAACGCCACCTTCATGCTCTCGAACCAGGACCTGGGCGACGGCGTGCTGGACTTCCCGGCGCTCCACCGTGTCTTGAAGAGGAACAAGTACAAGGGATGGATCTGCATTGACCATCACTACACGCCGGTCAGCCCACGTCACAGCTTCACGCGGTGCCGCCAGTACATTCGGGAGACACTGGAACCGATCTATCTGTGAGGAGCAAGCGGATAATGGGAACGGAATTCAGTCGAAGGAGCTTGCTCGCCGGCGGCCTGGGACTCGGAACCGGCGGCGCCGTGATCGCCGGATGCGCCTCCACCCACTCGTTGAGAAGCAGCTGCGCATGCTCCTCGATCACCCTGTCGTGCAGGAAGGGGACCCGATGCTGGCGGACGGCGACGCGGCGCTTCATTGCTTCGAGTCTCCCTCCTGGCGCTTGCGCTTGAGATCCTCGGTGAGCGTCCGCAACTGGTCGGCCGTCAGCCCCTTGGCGGCTCTGAGCAGCGCCGGCATGGCCTCGGGCTCGCTGCGGATGATGTCGTTCACATCGTCCGGCACTCGGCCCGCGAGCCCGATCCACTCATCGGGATTCTCGTCGAGCAACTCCGCCATCTTGCGCACCCGCTCCGCCGTCGGCGGCCGCTCGACTTTCCCCTGCTCGACCTGTGACAGGTACGTCGGGCTCACGTCGATCATCTCCGCAAACTTCCGAAGGGTGTAGCCCTTCTTCACGCGTGTCTCCCGCAGGAGCTTTCCAAAGCTCTTCTGGGCTTTGCTCATCTAGCCATCCTTGCGGCCCCG
>CAYRPT010000482.1:0-4017 GCA_964425895.1 uncultured Solibacteraceae bacterium
AGCTGGGCGTCGAACTGTCCGACGAAGACCGCAAGAAGGGCCTTGTCGACGTCTCCGGACGCAAGGGTCTGGGCGAGAAGGCCGACGACCTTATCGACAAGCTCATCGAGAAGGCGCTCGACGAAGTCAACTCCCGCCACCCGGAATCAACCCTCGAGGAACGCCGCGATGTGGCGGCGATGATCGCGGTGGGCGCACTGCGGTACTTCATGCTCAAGTTCACGCGGAGTTCCGTGATCGCCTTCGATTTCCAGGAGGCGCTCAGCTTCGAGGGCGAGACCGGCCCTTACGTTCAGTACGCCGCGGTCCGGGCGCGCAACATCCTGCGAAAGTTTGAGGAGAGGGGCAAGCCGCTCCCCGACTTCCCCGGCATCCTCGGGCGGGAGGCAATGGCCCGGCAGTTGGCGTCCGAGGACTTCTGGCAGCTCTTGCTGGCCGCCTCCAAGGCGGAGACGGCGATTACGCGGGCCGTGGCGGGCGGCGAGCCGGCTCATGTCGCCAAATACGCATTTCAACTCGCCCAGGCGTTCAACACGTTCTATCACGATTACCCGGTGATCCATGAGAGGGATTCGGAGAAGCGCGATTTCCTCCTGTGGATGACTGCTTACTTCCGGGATCAGCTCGAACGGGTCCTCCGCGTGCTTGGCATCACGGTGCCGCCTTACATGTGAGCGCCGGCGGCCACGGCATCCGCAGGTAAGATGAATCCCATGAAGCTGCTGACGCTCCCGCTGATGGTGGCCGCGACGCTGCCCGCCGCCGACCTGCACTCTTACTGCTGGGGCTTCCTGAACGCGCACGAAGAGCGGGCGGAGATACCGGATGCGCAGGCCCAGGAGATCCAAAAGGGCCACCTGGAGCACATGGAACGTATGGCCGCGGCCGGACGGCTCTTGGCGGCGGGGCCGCTGGCGACGCCGGGCGGGCCGAGGGGGCTCCTGGTCTACAAGTGTGACAGCGCCGCTCAAGCCGAGGAGTGGACGAAGCCGGACCCGGCGGTGGTGAACAAACGGCTGCGCGTCGAAA
The DNA here is from genome assembly GCA_964425895.1 of uncultured Solibacteraceae bacterium. Classification (GTDB taxonomy): domain Bacteria; phylum Acidobacteriota; class Terriglobia; order Bryobacterales; family Bryobacteraceae; genus CAYRPT01. The sequence continues at coordinate 1,030 of CAYRPT010000482.1, forward strand.
TGTACCGCTGGACCGCGCTCGGAGTCTGGGGCGAGCCCTTGGCAACTCAGCTCAAGGTCGATCCGAAGGCCAACTACACCATGGTGAGGCTCCCGTTCGCTATCCTGATGCGCACCCCGAAAACCTCGGACGGCGCCATGCCGCCGGAGGCGGTTCGGAAATCCCACTTCGCCTACGCGATGAAGCTCGCGGCCGAAGGCAAGCTCCGCTCGTTCGGGGCGTTTGAGGGAGCGCCGGACAAGCTGGGGGTCTTCGTTTTCGCCGCGATCACCCAGGAGGAAGCGCGGAAGCTGGCCGAAGCGCACGTTTGGTTCGTCGCCGACGAAGCGGTGCCGCGCCCCTAGTACGGTCCTACGCCCCCGAGCCGGTGCTATCCCAGCCTTGGGGGCAGCTCTTCCATCGGCCCCATCCACTGGAGCTCGCGGTCGATGTCCTTGTGCAGGACGTACTTCCTTCGTACCTCGTCCAGCTTTGCGCCGACGATGTCGATTTTCGCCAGGTCGTACTGTCCCAGCCCCGTCTGGTGACAGTAGGTAAGATAGCCGATCCAAGAGGCGTCGATTCCCATCGCCTCGACACCCACCCGGTCGGCAGCGATGTAATCCGCGGAGGCGATCGCGATCCGCGAGGCGACCGGAGTTCCCGACGCGGGGCCGTTACCTTCCATTCCCTCAAAGCCGTCGATGACCGTCGCGCCCCAGTAGGGCCGCATCTTCTGGGCGGTGAGCAGCATGTCGTAGTGCGTCTGGCGTACGCCGCCGTGATAGTTGCGCTTGTCGTTCCAGCGCTGGGTTTCCTTCGGGCCGCTGCGCAACGGCGCTCCCAGCGTCATGTTCTTCACCGACAGCGTCGCCACTACGGTGTTGTGCGTCTTCAGCACCGCCGAGCACAGCACGAAGGCGTCGGGGTCCAGCAGCCGCTTCGCCAGGCGGACCGGTGTGGGATGAAGGTCGGCGTTGAGCACGTGGATCACTTCGTATAGACCCTCGGCATTCAAGTCCACCAGCTCGAGACCTTTGTATTCCCCCGGAAGGCGCGTGTAGAAGAACGCCTCGTAAGCGTCCGTGGTGGTGCCGGCGGAGGACTCGGCGATCACAACCGGCTTTTTATAGGGCTCGAGGAAGTCCAGAATACCGCGCAGGGCGTCGGCGTGGGTCGCTGCCAACTGGTTGCGAGTAGAGACGTTGTTTGGCTTGATCACGACCGACTTCTTGCTCTTCAAGACCGGACCGATCTGGCTCTCGACCGCTTTGAGCGACTCGTAGACGTTCTTCCGGCGGTCCTCGCCGTGGATCAGCGCTACGGTGGAGCGGGCCGCGGGCGAGACGTCCACGCCGGCGGCGTGTGCGGCCCAGCCTCCGAGGGCGACGCCGGTGGCCAGCCGCAAGGCGTCCCTGCGGGTGAAGTGATCCATTGGCAGATTCTTATTCATGATCTTCAAACCTGATTATACTGTTAATGATTAAGGACGTTTCCGGAGGTTTCATGCGTAACAGCTCTTCTCGTAGGAATTTCCTGGCTGCCGGATTGGCGCTGCCTGCGGCCGGAGGAGCCGCGGGCCCGGGTGGCATGACGGCCGGCGCCGCGGCGCCGGACACCGCCAAGGGACCGGTGCTCAAGTACCGGACTCTCGGCCGCACCGGCTTGAAGGTTACCGAGGTGGGATTCGGCTGCATGATCACCTCCGACCCCACGGTGATCGAGGCGGCCGCCGACATCGGTATCAATTTTTTCGACACCGCCCGCGGCTATCAGGACGGCAACAACGAGCGCATGGTGGGCGCGGCGCTCAAGTCCAAGCGCCGCAACCTTATTCTCTGCACCAAGTCGAACAGCCACTCCGCCGCGCAGGCTCGAGAACACCTGGAGACGAGCCTCCGGGAGCTCGGAACGGATTACATCGATGTCTGGTATCTCCACTCACGCAGCAAACCGGAGCAGATCACCGAGGAGCTGCTCGAAGTCCAGGCGGCGGCGAAGAAGGAAGGCAAGGTGCGCTTCACCGGCTTCACCACGCACTCGGGTCAGAAGGAGCTGCTGAAGGCCTGGGCCGGCAAGCCGATGATCGACGTCATCCTGGTCGCCTACAACTTCACCATGGACCAGGCGATGGCTGAGGCTGTTGCCGACGCGCGAAAGACCGGCACGGCCATTGTCGGAATGAAAGTCATGGCCGGGGGATTCCGCCGCGTCAAGCCGGGCAATCCGCTGCATGAACGGCTCAGAAAGGCCGGAACGATGCTTGCCGCTCTCAAGTGGGTGCTCAACGACCGCAACGTCGACACAACCATCCCCAGCATCACCGACATGGAGCAGCTTGACGAGAACCTTCGGGCGATGGCGGAAAACTACACCGACGAGGACCGCCGGCTGCTCGCGTGGCAATCCGACGAGATCCGTCCGCTCTACTGCCGGATGTGCGGCGCTTGTGAGGGCAAGTGCCCGAAGGGCCTGCCGGTATCCGACATGATCCGGTATCTCTCCTATGCCGAAGGCTACGGCCAGTTCCCGCTCGGCCGAGCCAGCTTCCTGGAGCTTCCGGAGGAAGTGCGGGCCGTGCGCTGCAGCGACTGCGCGGAATGCGCCATCCAGTGTCCCAACGGCGTGCATGTCGCGGGGCGCCTCCGCCGCGCGCAGGAGATCTTCGCATGACGGGCCGCGCGGCGAACGCGCCGCGGTGCGGCGGAGCTCTCCGCTTCCATCGCGTCGCTCTCTGGCTTGCGTCCCTCGCGCTGGTAGTGGGCGCATCGGGAGCAGGTCTTGCCCCGGACTGCGCCGCCGTTCCCGGCTGGACCATCCGGGGCGAGCCGCGGAGCTTCGAGCCGGACAACCTCTTCGACTACATGAACGGCAACGCAGAGGGCTACATCATTTACGGCTTCCGGAAGATGACGGGCGTCACGTGCGTCTCCGGAGACAAACAGGTGAACATCGACTTCAGCGAGATGGAGTCGTCCGACTTGGCCTACGGGATCTTCGCCGCAAACC
>CAYRPT010000483.1:0-4008 GCA_964425895.1 uncultured Solibacteraceae bacterium
ACGAGTACAAGCTCATGACGGAGTCGATGGACGCCACCGTCAGTGCGGTCCTGCGGGCGCTCGAGACCAACGGCCAGGCGCGCGACACGCTGGTGATCTTCACCAACGACAACGGGGGCGAGCGCTACTCCGACAACCGCCCGTTCTTCCACCACAAGGGGACTCTGTTCGAGGGCGGCATCCGCGTGCCCGGGCTCATGCGGTTCCCGAGCCGGCTGCGCCCCGGCAGCGTCGCTTCGCAGGTGGCCGCCTCGATGGACTTCGGCGTCACCGCGCTCGCCGCCGCTGGCCTGAGCCTGCCCCGCCGCCCGGACGGGGTCGACCTCATGCCCGCCCTGCTCGGCCAGGCCCGGCCCCCGGAACGGGCGCTCTGCTGGCGCATCCGCCGCGGCGGCCGGCGGCAGTCCGCCATCCGCCGGGGCAACTGGAAGTACTTGCTCGACGGCGACATCAACATGCTTTGCGACCTGGCCAAGGACCCGGGCGAGCGCACGGACCTGTTCATGCACCACGAGGACGTCGCCATCGCGCTCCGCCGGGAGTTCCAGGCCTGGGAGAAGGACCTCGAGTCCACGCCGCCGCCCTTCCCCCCCGTCGTCTGAGGCGCCGCCCGCCCTCCGACGCGGATGACGCCCGCCACTATCAAGCTTTGTTATCATGATCGGATATAGCGCCTCGAACCTCTGAGACGCATGGATCTTCTTTCTCCTGGATCGACATCATGACCGGAAGACAGCCGCACGTTGACTTCGTCGAGCTTCATATCCTGCATCACGCCGACGAAGGCGAGATCTACGGCCTCTGGATGATCGAGGAGCTGGCTGAGCACGGCTACAAGTTGGGCGCAAGCCAGCTCTATCCGAAATTCCACAAGCTGGAGCGCGAGGGGTTTCTAAGGCGGTTGGAACGCGTCGTCAACGGCAAGCGCCGCAAATACTACCAGGCGACCGGCAGCGGAAAGCGCTACCTGAAGCAGCAGAAGAAGAAGCTGATCGAGTTGGCCGGAGAAGCCTTGAGCGCGGAAGAACTGCGGAGGGCGCTGGAGATGCGGCTGGCGCGGGACGGGCGGAAGCGGTCTTGAGCGAAGCGGAACTGGAGAGGACGGGGAAAACCACGTGTTCACGAGGAAGCAAATCGTAGCTGGGGCGGTTGTGTGCCTGGCCGCGGCCGAATTGGTCGAGGCGCAGAACAGTCCCGTGACCATCCAGCAGGCCGTCGAGCAGGCGGCGAAGAACTATCCGGCGATCCGGGCGAGCATGTCCGACGTCACGGCGGCGGAATCGGGCATCGATCTCGCAAAGACGGCCTACCTGCCGCGGACGGATTTTCATTACCAGGTCAACCGGGCGACGCGAAATAACATCTTTGGGCTCACGTTTCCGAATCCGGTGATCGCGCCGATCTCCGGGCCGCCCGTCACAGACCCGGTGGGAACGAGCACGTTCGGCACGGCAGTCGGATTGGCGTTCCGGTGGGAGCCGTTCGATCTGGGACTGCGGAAATCCCTTGTCGATCTGGCAGACAGGATCAGGGCGAGAGCCGCCGCCGGCCGGGAGGTCACGGGGTACGAAGTGTCAGTGGCGGCAGCGGACGCCTTTTTCAACGCGCTGGCGGCGCGACAAGCAGTGACCGCCGCGCGGGCCAATGTCGAGCGGATGGAGGTTTTCGCCGAGACGGTGGGCGCGCTGGTGCGCGCCGAGCTCCGGCCTGGCGCGGATGAGTCCCGTGCGCAGGCCGAACTGGCGCAAGCCCGGAACGAGTTGATCGCGGTGGAACGGCTGGAACACGACCAACGGCTGGTTCTGGGCCGGTGGATGGGCAGGGCGGGAACGGAGGTGGAGATCGCCCCCGGGGGGCTCCTGAGTGATCCGCCCGCCTTCGAAGAGCCTGAAGCGAACCTCGCGCAACACCCCGCGGCCGCCGCGCAAGCCGCCAGCGTCGAGGTCATCCGGGCGCGCCGGACTTCGATCGCGAAGGAGTACCGGCCGAAGTTTGAAGTTTTGTCGACAGTCTATGGACGTGGCTCCGGCGCGCTCATTGACGGCACGTTCCAGGGCGGCGCCAACGGGCTGGCTCCGAACTTCGGCAACTGGGCGGTGGGATTCGGTGTGTCCTTCCCGCTGTTCGACTACAGGCAGAACCAGGTGCGGCGGGAAGTCGAGTCACACCGCGAAACGGCCGAGGGCGCCCGTCTGGACGAGATTCTGGAACGTCTGGAATCCGAAGTGGCGCAGGCGCGAGTGGGTCTGGAGGCGGCGCGGCGGATCGCATTGAACACGCCCACGCAACTGGCCGCCGCCCAGACTCTGGAAAAACAGGCGCAGGCCCGTTACCAGGCCGGCCTGGGCACTGTGGTGGACGTGGCGGACGCGCAACGCCTTCTGCGGCAGGCGGAAACCGACGACGCGCTGGCGAAGCTGGGAATCTGGCGGGCACTGTTTGCGCTGGAGACCGCCGAGGGAGACATGGCGGGGATCCTGTCACGGGCGAGCCGATGACCGCAGCCGGAACGGTCATGGAGTAAAGGAGGAATTCTTATGTGGTTAATCCATGCTGCGATGCGCCGGCCGATTACGATTCTCATGGTGATTGCGGGCGTCGCCTTGTGCTCGATTCTGGCGCTGAGCCGCATGCGAGCCGACATCTTCCCCACGCTTGGCACGCCGGTGATCTACGTGGCGCAGCCCTACGGCGGCATGGACCCGGCGCAGATGGAAGGCTATCTCGTGAACTACTACGAGTATCACTTCCTCTACGTCAGCGGCATCGATTACGTCGAGTCGCGCTCGATTCAGGGAGCGGCCTTGATGAGCCTGCACTTTCACGAGGGCACCGACATGGCCCAGGCGATGGCCGAGACGGTGGCCCAGGTGAACCGGTCACGGTCTTTCATGCCGCCAGGGACCGTGCCCCCGTTTGTGATGCGCTTCGACGCCGGCAGCGCGCCGGTGGGATACCTGGTCTTCTCCAGCGAGACGAGAACCGTGGATGAAATCTCGGACCTGGCTCTGTTTCGCATCCGGCCGATGTTTTCCCGCCTCCCCGGGGTCTCCGCGCCGCCGCCTTTCGGGGGAACCGCTCGCAGTCTCGTGGTTCATGTCGATCCCGACCGCCTGCGCTCGTACAACATGTCGCCTGACGAGGTCGTGCAGGCAATCGCCAAAACCAACACGATCACGCCGTCGGGGAATGTTCGGGTCGGCGACATGAGCTATATGACGCCGGTCAACTCGGTGGTGAAGCAGCCCTCGGAGCTGGACAGCGTTCCCCTCCGCACCGGCGCCGGGCCGACCGTGTACCTCCGGGACGTTGGCTACGCCGAGGATGGCGCCGACATCCTGACCAGCTACGCCCTGGTGGACGGCCGGCGGGCGGTCTACATCGCGGTGACCAAACGCGCTGACGCTTCGACGCTCGACGTGGTGAACCGGGTCCGAGCGGCGATTCCAACGTTCCAGGCCGCGGTGCCGGAAGACATCAGCGTTTCGTTCGAATTCGACCAGTCCTTCTATGTGACCGACGCTCTCGAAGCATTGCGCTTCGAAGGGCTGCTCGGCGCGTTTCTGACCGGCATGATGATTCTCATCATGCTGGGCAGCCTGCGAAGCGCCCTGGTGGTGGTGATGACCATTCCACTGGCGCTGCTTTCGGCCGTCGTGGCGTTGTGGGCTGCCGGCCAAACGATCAACCTGATGACTCTCGGCGGGCTGACGCTGGCGATCGGTATCCTCGTGGACGAATCGGTTATCGCGATCGAAAACATACACCGGCACCTGGACGAAGAGAAACCGGTCGCCCGATCGGTTCTTGAAGCCAGCCGCGAGGTGGTGATCCCGCGTCTGCTGATCATGCTCTGTATGCTGGCCGTGTTCGCGCCCTCCTTCTTCATGGCCGGCGTGGCGCGCGCCATGTTCGTGCCTCTGGCCCTCGCCGTCGGCTTTTCCATGGCAGCGTCGTTCTTTTTGGCCAGCAGCTTCGTACCGATCCTCGAGACGTGGCTGAACCGCA
>CAYRPT010000484.1:0-4003 GCA_964425895.1 uncultured Solibacteraceae bacterium
CTTCAGGCCTAGGTGTACTACAAACGGCGGGTGAGGGCGCCGCCGCGCAGCGCGGCATCTTGTTCTCGAAGCGGCTGGCTTTGGCCGCGAAAGTCACGGGCCCGTCGTTGCACGAGCCGCAAGTCTGAGGAGGATGGCGTGGACGACAGCAGCGGACAACAAGAATATACCCGCCAGGTTCTGGAGGCGTACCGCAAAACGCCGGACACGATGGGGACGGTGCGCCGTGCGGATCGGATGCTGGCCGCCCCACTCTACCAGCACGGGGTGTCCGCGCCAGTGTTTCTTGGGCCGACCGGTCAGTCGGCTCAATCCCGCCCTCGCTGGCTTCATGTGCAAGTTCATACGACATCCAATGAGCGAGAACTGCAAGCTATGCCGGGCGGCGGACCAGGGGCAGCGGGAGCTCGGCGCGGTGGAGGACCAGGATGGCGGCGGAGCAGAGAAACACAACCACCGCCAGCGCGAACAGCTCGCCGTGGTCGCCGACGGCGGTGAGGGCGATCCCGAGCTTAGTGACGTGGCCCATGATGGCGCCGCTGATGACCACCAGGCTGAGCGCGGCGCCCCACACGGCGGTCCGGGGCATAAGAAGCAGCGCGGCCGCGACGAGCTCGACGACGCCGCTGCCGATTCGTCCCCACGGCTCGACGCCGAGCGTGGTGAAGATGTAGACGGACTCGGCGGCGCCGGCGAACTTGAAGAAAAGGGTTTGTAGCAGGATCACCGCGGCGATCAGGCGCAGGATCCAACTGAGTGTCTTAGTGGATGGTTTCATATGCTCCTTCGTGGAATGCGAAAAACATGGCGGCTTCGGTCTTGCCAAGATAGCGTTCCACCAGCTTGGGCTCCGCCTTGGCGAGGTCCACCAGGATGAGGCCGTCCACCGCCCCGTTGAAGTCGTGGTCGACGTTGAAGGCGAGGAGCTTGCCGCCCAGCTTGAGATACTGGCGGAGCAGAATGGGAACGCCCTGCCGCGTGGGCTCGACGTCCGCCACGGCCTCCGAGAGGTCGTCAAGATCGAACCCGGCAAAAGGCTCCGCTGAGCGGAACGGGTTTCTGGCGGCCACCATAGCGGCCAAGTCAGGCTGCCAGGCGAATCGCTCGAGAAACGAGACCATCAGCCGGCGTGAGACGGGCCGGTACCGGTTGCTAATGCTGACGGGTCCGAACAGGACCTGATAGCGGGGGTTCTCTGCGATGTAACGGCCGATGCCCTTCCATAGCAGGAGCAGCGGCGCGAAGGCGCACTGGTATTCGGGACGCACGAACGACCGGCCGAGCTCGAGCGCGGGCCCCAGCTTGTCCAGGAATTCCTCACGGTAGCGGAACAGCGTGGCCGTGTAGAGGCCCCGCAGTCCGTGGGCGGCGCGGACGATGTCGGCCGGCGCGAGGCGGTAGGCCCCGACAATCTCCCGGCGAGTGCTGTGCCACACGAAGAGATGAAGGTAGTGGTTGTCGAACTCGTCCAGGTCCGCGCTTTTTCCGGTACCCTCACCAACGGCGCGGAAGCTCAGCTCGCGCAGCCTGCCCAACTCCGGCATGATGTCGGGCAGCATCCGCGCGGGGGCCAGGTATACTTCCAGTTCGCCCGACTGCGCGAGCCGGCAACACCGGTCCAGCGCCCGTACGTTCTCCGCCAGCCGTGCCGCCGGGACGAGCTCCGCCAGCGGAGCCGGAGTCGTCACGCGACGCCCCAGCAGCGGCAACCGAGTCCTTGGCTTGTGGTCGCGACGGTCCGACAGAAGGTAGGTGCGCCAGCGGAGATAGTCGGTGCGCTCGGCGTCAGTGGGCATGGCGCTGAGTCTGCCGTAAGGGATGGCGGTGCCGATACGCACTTCTACAGTACGGCCGCGCTTGTTGAGAAGCTCGCGGCCCAGCAGAAGGGTGCGGAGGTGTGGATGGATCATCCCGGCAAAGTGGAAGAGCGCGCTGTTGGCGCCCTCGATATAACACGGAACCAGCCTCAGCCCCGGCGTCCGGCGCGCGGCTCGGGAGAGAATTCGAGACAGGATCGGCGGCCAGGGCGGATCGGTGACGACGCGCTCTCTCCACTGGAAGTGCGAGACGGCCCCGGCGGGAAAGACGACGAGCAAGCCGCCGGCGCCCAGGTGCTCGAGCGCCCGCCTTACAGGCGCCTGGTTGCGGCGCGGGGACTCGGAGCGGGCGAATGGGTCTACCGGGATCAGCAGGTCGCGGATCTCCGGAACTTCACTGAGGAGGTAGTTCGCCAGGAATCTGACGTCCTTGCGGACGCCGGGGAGGATGGCGGCGAGAACGGCGGCGTCGAGCAGCCCGAAAGGATGATTCACCACCACCACCACCGCACCTTGCCTGGGAATCGATTCCAGATCGCGATCCGCGATCCGGCAGGTGATCTCAAGGTGCGACAGCAGCCGCCGCGGGAACGGGTCGTCTCCTCCAACCATCCGCAGTTGTTCACAGGTGCGGCGGAGTTGTCCAAGCAGCTTCATCGTTCTTCCTCCCCGAGCCGCCGGATGCGGCTTGGCTCGGTTCTCAGCACGTAAGTGTCCGCCGCCTTCGCCAGCCGCCCATCGATCCGAACGGGTACACCCACAATGTCAAGCACCTCGCGATTGAGGCGGCGGCCGTCGGAGCCGTTAAGCAGCAAAACCACGCCGTGGCCGGCCCGGTCCCTGGCGAGAAAGCCGGCGGGAATGCCCCCGCTGATGCAGCGGACGGCGCAGGCGCGATGCACCTTTCCCTGGCCGGGATTCATGACGCCGAAGAAGCACTTGGTGTCGACGATCTCTCCGGTTAGCGAGACGGCGCCCAGGTCGGTCCAGGCGGGAGCGCACTCGGGCATCCCGCCCTGCTGGACCGCGAGGCTGTCCGGAATCACCTCGATCATCTGGTTGCCGTCGCGATAGATGCGGGAGCCGCGGAGGCTCACCCGCATGCCGTCGAACCCGGCCGGAGGCGCGAAGCCGTGTTTGCCGGGAGCCACCAGCAGATGGCGCGCGCCGTGCCTATCGAGCAGGCTGGGATACGGATCGCCGATATAGACGCCGTTGAAGTCGCGGTACTGGCCGAACTCGAAGGTAGCGGCCGGGAACGGCGCTTGGCCGAGCACCAGGGCAAGGCCGATCACGATTGCGGCGGCGGCCAGCGCGATGACCGTGCGCCGAATCTGGCGCGCCAGGCCTTGGGGCGCCTTGGGCAGGTAGCCGATGTAGAATTCCGGATCGTTCATGGGATCACCGCGGGCTCGAGCCTCGTCCCTGGCGGATGGGGCCGAGGATTCACGTAGACCTTGCCATCCGCCACGTGCGTCGCGAAGGTGCAGACCTTCTCGGTGAACGGCGGCGGGGACGCGCCGGAATCGGGCAGGTACTGGTAGCCATGCCAGGGGCAGGTGACGCAGCCGTCGATGATGCGGCCTTCGCCCAGCGGCCCGTTCTGGTGCCGGCAGACGTTGGAGATGGCGGAGATCCTGCCGTCGTAGCGGAAGACGGCGACCCGCTCCTCGCCGAGCGGAACCACTACGGCCCGTTTCTCGGGGATGCGGTTGACATCGCAGACTTCGACGAAGCTGTCGCCGGGGCGCGTGTGGTCCGCCCGCCGTTCCCGTAGACCGGCGGCGACGTGCAGAGAGAGAACGACTGTCATGCCGGCGCCGAGCACTCCGGCCGGGAGCGGATTGCGCTCGCTCTGCAGTGCGCCCAGCGCGACGTGCGCCACTAGCAGCGCATAGGCGACGTAGACCATCATGTGCAGGCTCTTCCAGACGGGCGGCGTGAGGTTGCGGAGCCAGAAGTCGTGGCTGGTGGAGGCCATGAGGAAGAGAATCAGAAGAGCGCCGAAGCCGAGCGGCTGGAAGGGAAAGTCGGCGAAGCGCGCGTAGTCGCGATTGCTCAGGAACAAGCTGGCGAGCGGATGCTCGTCGCCGAAGCTGTGAAACTGCACGATGGAGAAGACGCCGTGGGCCAGCCCCAGCAGGAACATGGTGACGCCGAGGTGGCGGCGGTTGTAGAGCAGCGGC
>CAYRPT010000485.1:0-4002 GCA_964425895.1 uncultured Solibacteraceae bacterium
ACACGATGAAGGCCTGCCCGTTCGCGCTCACGGCAATCGCCGGCTCCCAATCGTTGGCGGCACTCAGGGAAAGCCGCTCCTCCGCAGACCAGGCGGAACCGTCGTGCGACCGCGCGAAGACGTCGGACTGGCCATTGCGGAAGCCCTGCCACACCAGCCAGACGTTGCCCTTGGCGTCGGCCGCCAGGGCGGGGAAGATGTCGGGCTGCGGCGCGGTGGTGAGCCGCTCCATGGCGGACCACCGGCCACCCGCCACCCGCCTTCCGTAAAGGTCGAAGTTCCCGTCCACCTGCGACGACCAGACGAACCAGACGCCGCCCCGGCCGTCGCGCACCGCCTTCACCAGGAAGATGTCGCTGGAGCCGTCCGAGATCGTTTCGGCGGCGCCCCAGGCGCGGCCGTCAAACCGCCGGACCTTGACCCGGTTCTGGCCGCCGGAATAGGCCACCCACGCCGCCCAGAGCGCGCCTCCGTCCCCCGCAGTCAGCGCCGCGAAGTCGTTTTCTTCCCCGTCGCCCGAGAGCCGCTCGGCCACGGGGACGCGATCCACCGCCACCGCGCCGCCCAAGAAACGCTGTTCCGCGCCGGGTTGCATCTCAAAGGGCCTGACCGTGAACGAACCGTTCTTCGTCTCAAAGCGGAGCAAAGCGCCCTGGGAGCCCCGGATGTCGACAATCAACCCCGTGGGCTTGACGTAGAGCAGGTGGGGTGTCATCGGCTCCGGTTCCCAATTCCGGTTCCGGAAGTTGACCCCCTGGGTGGAAGAAATCTTCCAGGACGATGTACCGGTGATCTCGTGATCCGGCCGGGGCCGCCAGCTTGCGAGGCGCGTCACTTCGCCCCCGCTCGCGGTCACCTCGCCGTCCCACGGCCGGGCCTCCGCATCCTTCAGACCGAACCGCACGCGGACCGACACGGTTTCCTGCGCGAAGAGCGCGGCGCCCGCCAGGCACGCGAGCCACATCAACCTCCGCATGGCATATCTCTTTCCTGGCCGGCGGCGCGGCCGGCCCACTAACGCCGATACTCGTACACGATGCGCCCGTTCACGTCGTGATGCCGGAAGGCGATCCCATTCCCGCTCACGGAAATCGAGAGAAAACCGCCCTTCACCCGATGAAAGCGATGGAATTCCCGGTCCTGGCCGGGGCTCCCTCCCGCGTGTTCATCGCTGGCCGGTCCGGAAGAAAACTCCTGCACGCCGGTTTCGGGATCCACGGAATGATACTGCCAGTGACGATCACCGCAAGCGACGAAAAAGTTCCGCGGCAGATTCTCCGCGAACCACGCGCGCATCTCGCGGCCCTCGTGAGCGAAGGCAAGGTTGGAATGGTTATCCGCTTTGCGGCTTCGGTCGGGACCCACGATCGGCGTCGGGCTGACCAGCACCTTCCATTCCGCATCGCTATCGAGCAGCGTGCGTTTCAACCATGCCTTCTGTTTCTCTCCCCAGATGGATTTGCCGGGGCCGTCCGGCGCGTCGTTGGGCGAGCGGAAGTCCCGGCCTTCCACCAGCCAGACCTCCAGGCGCTTGCCCCAGCGCACGCGCCGGAAGGGAGGGCCGTTCAGCGGAATCTTTTCGAGGAACACGCGTTGGCCATCCCGAAAGGTGAAGTCGCCCATCCGTTCCACCTTCATCGCCGGCCAGCAGTCGTCATGGTAGACGTCGTGGTCGTCCTTCTCCCAGAAGGCAGGGACCGCGAGATGAAACGCGATGAGCTTGGGCAGGCTATACATCCGGTCCCAGTGGTAGCGGGCAACGGCGGTGGATGTCACGCGCGGGTCTTCGTTGTCGTAGTAGACGGTGTCGCCGGTGGGGACCAGGAAATCCGGCCGCAGGCGAAGCATCGCGTCGTAGATGCGGAATCCCTCGCGGTCGTCGAGGTCGGCGTACATCATGCCGGTGATCACCGTGAAGGTGACGCCGGCCGGGGCGCCGGGCAACGGAGCCGTGCGAAACGTCCCGCGAAGCGAGCCGTGGCGGGGGGTCCCATCCGGTCCGGCGGTATCGGCGCTGTAGTGGTACCGCGTGTGCGCCTCGAGGCCGCTGATCTGGAACTGGAACGAGAAGTCGCGATCGGCGCTTACCTTCATCCAGGGCGTGGACTTGGCGCCGTTCAAGCCCGGCTGTGTCGCGTAACGGAACCGCACCTGGCCAGGAGCGCCCGGCGCCGCGCCCTCGAGTTGGCCGATGCTCACGTTCTCCGGGACTGTCCGATCTCCTCGTTTGCCGCGGAGGCTGATCCCGTTCCAGTTGCGCCCGGCTTCCCGGGTGACGCGCATCCAGACCACCGCCGAATGCGGTGTTACCTCACCGATCTTCACGCCGGTGGCCTGCCGGCTCTCCTGGCCGCCGAGCGTGCCGGCCGTTACCAGAACAGCCGCGGCGACGGGCAAACCTCGCAGTCGGCCTCGCATAGCTCCCGATTATATCGGGGCCCGGATCGATGTGAAGGCCCGGGCGCGAGCAGCCCGGGCGGGTTGTTGTATTGTGGTTCTCAGGTTCGACATGCGATCCCGGATCCTTCTGGCGCTGTGCGCCGCGATTCTCCTCGCCACATGCAACAAATACAAGGACTACGAGGTGAAAACGCCGGTGCCGCCGGCTCCGAGACAGAACAACTGAAACGAAGCGCCCTGACAGGACCCGAGACCATCCCCATGAGCAGCCGGCCGGCCGAGAAAGTGGAACGCTACCTGACGCTTGACGCATTCCGTGGATTCATCATGTTCCTGTTGATCTCCCACGGTTTCGGCCTGGGGGAGTTGCGCGATCATCCCACGCTCGGGGGCCTGGCGCGGCAGTTCGAGCACGTCGCCTGGGAGGGCGGAGTGTTCTGGGACATGGTTCAGCCGGCATTCATGTTCATCGTGGGCGCGGCGATGCCGTTTGCGTTCGCGATCCGGTCCCAGCAGGGCGCGAGCTTCGGCGACCAGGCCCGGCACGTGGCCATCCGGTCGGTCAAGCTCATCGTGGTGAGCCAGATCATCATGAGCGTGAGCAAGGGGGAGGCCCATTTCCAACTCATCAACGTCCTGTGCCAGATCGCGTTCGCCTATTTCCTGACCTTCTGGGTTCTTCAGTTCGAGTGGCGGTGGCAAGCGGCGGCGGGGATGGGCTTGCTGATCGCGCACACGGCGCTGTTCTTTTTGTTCCCCGGTCCGCACGGTGCGTTCTCCCGGGAAGGCAACATTGGACAGGCGATCGACCAGGCGATTCTGGGATACAACTACCCCGGCCTTTACGTGACCATCAACTTCATGACCAGCGCGGTGACCACGCTTCTCGGCGCCTGGACCGGCCAGTTGCTCCTCGCCCGCAAGAGCCGCAACGAAACTCTTCTCAAGCTCGTCGAGGGGGCGGTGGTGTCGTTCATCCTGGTGTTTGCCTTCTGGGCGCTCGTGCCGGCGGTGAAGCGGATCTGGACGGCCACGTTCACCTTCTACAGCGCCGGCTGGGTCCTGCTGATGCTGCTGGCATTCTATTTCGCTATCGAAGTCCTGGGCTGCCGGCGATGGGCGTTTCCCTTTGTGGTAGTGGGCGCCAATTCGATCTTTATTTACTGCGCGGACATCATGCTCCGCGGCTGGCTCGACTCGTCGATCTCGGTGTTCACGGGAGGCTACGCCTTCGCCGGCAGCCTGGCGCCGGTTCTCCGCTCGTGCACGGTTCTGGCGGTGCTGTGGTACTTCTGCTACTGGCTTTACCGGCGGCGCGTGTTCGTCAAGGTGTGACGGAAGCCGGGGCTCGCATCGCGAGCCAAGCGCTCAACGCGGCTCCCAGATGGTTGCCGCGATGAACCGCTCCGCGTGGGGGTCGGTGTTGTAGTAGTAGACGGTGACCAGCTTGCCGTCAGGCCGCTCGACGGTGCGGGTGTAGCCGAGGTCCGTCCCGCCGCCGTCCTGGCGGAGGATGATCTCCTCGCCCCAGCTACGTCCCTGGTCCGCGCTGATCCTGGCGCGGATGCCGAAAGGCTCGAGACGATAACCGTAGGTCATAAC
>CAYRPT010000486.1:0-3973 GCA_964425895.1 uncultured Solibacteraceae bacterium
ATTCGCCCTCGTCGTTGGCCAGCACCGTGCGGCCCAACTCCTCAAGATGAACAGTAGCCGCGTGCAAGTGCTCGCCGGTCTCCGTCAGCCGGACAGAACCACGAATCACACCACCGTTCCCCGCGTACGCGAGCACTCCGATAGCCAGCGCAAAGAAGACAACCAGCGCTCTACGAGCCATTGGCCCTCACTTCATTTCATTGTTTGCCGACTCCGGCGCGCACTCCTAGGCCGGATCGGCTAACGGGCCCCAAACAGGCGCCGGCGGGCCTAATCTTCCGGTGTGCGGACCGTCCCGGCGCCGCTACCCACCGTAGCCATTCCACCGCAGACCGCTGCCGTATACTGGGTCTTCATGCCCCTGATTCCGCGGTTCCTGGATACCGTGACCCTTTGGTTCTGGTTCCTGGCGTATCGTTTGGGGATGGGGGCCAAGAGATCCCTCCGGGCACGCCGGGCGGACCCCTGATGCGCAACATCTTCACTGTAGACGTCGAGGACTACTTCCACCCGACCGAGGTGCAGAGCCGCATCGGGCGCGACGACTGGAATCGCCACCCGTCCCGCGTCGAAGCCGCCACCGGCGCGGTGCTCGATCTGCTAGCGGCCGCGGGCGTTCGCGCCACGTTCTTCGTGCTCGGCTGGGTGGCGTGGCGTTTTCCGTCCCTCGTCCGGAAGATCGCCGAGGCGGGCCATGAGATCGGCTGCCACAGCTTCTCGCACCTGCTGGTGTATGATCTCTCTCCGGAAGAGTTCCGCCGCGACACCGAACGGGCGGTCCGCGCGCTGGAAGATGCCTGCGGCCGCCGGCCGCGGGTCTATCGCGCGCCGAGCTTCTCAATCACCGCGAAATCCTCCTGGGCGATCGAGATCCTTGTCCAATGCGGCTTCACCCACGATTCGAGCATCTATCCCGTGGTCCACGACCGCTATGGCGTTCCGGGCTCCAGACGGCATGCGCACCCAATCCAGACTCCGTCCGGCGAGGTGATCGAAGTGCCGGTGGCGACGGCCCGCCTCGCGGGTTGGGCGGTAGCGCCGGTCGGCGGCGGCGGATATCTCCGGATGCTGCCGTACCGCTACACCGCCGCCGGTCTTCGCCGTATCAACGACGTGGAACAGCAGCCGGCTTGCGTCTATCTTCATCCATGGGAGCTCGATCCGGACCAGCCCCGGCTGCTGGGCTCCGGGCCGCGGGGGTGGCGCACCTACTATGGATTGGGCGGGGTGCCCGCCAAGCTGCGACGCCTGCTCCATGATTTCCGCTTTGATACGCTGACGGCTGTCCACCCTGCCGCGGGCGCTTCCTTGGGAGCGCGGGGGTGACGCCATGCCGCTGACGGTGCGAGAGGCCGGGCGCGCCGAGGCGGACCGCTGGGACGATTTCGTCCGCGTCCATCCACGCGGGACCCCTTTCCACCTGACGGCATGGCGGCGCTCGGTCGAGACCGTCTTCGGCTTTGAGCCGCGATACCTGGTGGCTGCCGACGGCGAGGAATGGCGGGGCGTTCTCCCGCTGTTCGTGGTGGACAACTTCCTGACCGGCCGGGTGCTCATTTCCTCGCCGTTTGCCGTCTATGGCGGCGTGCTGGCCTTGTCGGACGCCGAGCGCTCCCTCTTCCGCGAGCATCTCACCGAGCTGGGCGCCCGCCTGGGGGTCCAGTACGTCGAACTGCGCAACGCCTATGAAGACCAGTGCCTCGGGTGGCCGCGCATTGACCGCTACTCGACCTTCGTCTTCCCCCTCGCCCCGCGCACCCGCGACCAACTCCTCCAGACCCTCCCGAAAAAGACGCGTAACCTCGTGCGGAAGGCGCTCCGTTACCCGTACGAGACTCGACCGGCCGAACATCTCGGACCGTTTCTTGACCTCATGGCCCGCACGTATCGCCGCCTGGGCTCCCCGATCTTTCCGGCGGCGTGGTTTCGAGCGCTCCAGCGCGAGTTCGGCGAGATGGCCGACGTCCGCGAGGTCCACGTCGACGCGGACCTGGTGGCCGCCAGCTTGAACTTCTACTTCCGCGAGGAAATGCACACCTATTACGCGGCCTCGGCTCCGGAGGCGTGGGAGAAGTCGCCCAACAACTTCCTGTATTTCGATCATCTGTGCTGGGCGGGCGAGAACGGATTCCGCCTGTTCGACTTCGGCCGCAGTAAGAAGGATTCGGGCCACTCCGACTTCAAGCGGCACTGGGCGGCCTCCGTCCGGGACTTGCCGTATGAGATCCTGCTGGTGCGCCGGAAACGGCTGCCCGACTTCTCGCCCAAGAGCCCGAAATTCCGGATCGTGAGCGGCGTCTGGCGGCGGCTCCCGTTGCGGCTCACACGTGCGCTGGGGCCCCGGCTGATTCGTTTCTTCCCATGAGCGGAGCTGGCGGGGTTCCGGAACGAGGGGATCGCTGATGGATCCGATGCGCTTGGCGCTGGCCGTGCTGCTCGTCCTGTTTCTCTATCCGTTCGCCGGCTACCCGCTCCTGCTCCGGTTGCGCGTGCCGCGTCGTCGTCGGCCGGCCCCGGAACCCGGCGCGTGGCCGGAGGCGGCGCTGATCATCTGCGCCCTGAACGAGCAGACCGTGATCGCCGGTAAGATCGAGAACTCCCTCACGCTCGATTACGAGCCAGGCAAGCTCCGCGTGGTAGTGATATCCGACGGATCGACGGACCGCACCGCGGAGATCGCCCGGGCCTACCAGCCCCGCATCGAGCTGATCGAACAGCCCCGGCGGCGCGGCAAAGTGGCGAACCTCAATGAAGCCATCGCCGGCCGCCGCGAGGAAATCATCGTTCTCTCTGACGCCAACGTTCTCTACGACCGGGCCGCGGCACGAAGACTCGTGGCAGGCTTCTGCGACCCCGGAATCGGCGCGGTCTCCGGGCGGGTGATCCTGGTCGAAACGGCGCCCGCAATCGGCGGCGGGGAGCAGGGTTATTACTCGATCGAGTGGGATCTACAGGAGCGGGAGTCGGAGCTGTATTCCATGGTCGGGGCCGACGGGGCGATGTACGCCTTGCGCCGCGAGCTGTTCGCGCCGTGCCCGGACGACACCGTCATAGAAGATCTGGTGATTCCGATGTCGATGGTCCGGCGGGGCTTCCGGGTGATGTTCGCTCCCGGCGCGGTGGGCTGGGAGCAGGGCGCCCGCAGCGCGCGCGAGGAGTTCGCGCGGCGGGTCCGTATCGCCGCGGGCGCGGCGCAAGCCCTGGTGCGCGGAAGCGGCTGGCCGTCCGGGGCGCCGGCGGTCTTCTGGTGGATCTTCCTTTCCCACAAGCTCCTGCGCTGGCTCTCGCCGTTCTTCGGCGGCGCGGCCGTGGCCGTGGCGCTGTTCGACTGGGGCTGGCACCCCGCGCGGGCCGTCGTGTTGTCCGCCGCACTGCTGGGGCTGGCCGCGCTCGCACGCCCGCTGTGGCCCGGCCGCAACGCGGCCCTGGAAGGAGCGTTCTACTTTCTGCTCGGCCAGGCCGCGCTCGCCTGGGGATTCTTGAAGGGCCTCGCGGGCCGGCAGTCCGTGCTGTGGGCGAAACGCGACCGCTGAGGGCGCCGCGGCTTCACGGCGACGCCGGCCAGTGCCGCCGGACCACCTGCCGGTTCACGACGGCCTTCCACCGTTCATCGAACCGGGCGCCGATGTCGGGCCGGGCGCCGAGGATGGCTCCGAGCCCGAGCTGCACGTGGGGCTGCGTTACGACATCCTCGAAGTCGAGCCGGTCCTCAATATCCCCCCAACGATCCGTCAGGCCGCCGGCATCGAGCAGCACGATGCGGCCGCCGATGACGCCGAAGTTCTTAAGATGGGCGTCCACTGAGAAGACGCCGCGCTGCCAGCCTGCCTGGCGGAACTTGAGGAAGCGCTCCAGCCACTCCTCCAATTCCCCGAAACGGCCCGCACGGGCCAGCTCGGAGAGCCGCTGATGGAGCGTGGCCTCGACGCGCTCGGTGGCCTCGGAGACCGTCAACCAGCCCGGCCAGCCGCCC
>CAYRPT010000487.1:0-3966 GCA_964425895.1 uncultured Solibacteraceae bacterium
GATTTCAACGTTTCCGGCCTCGGAGTCGCCTGCCGGCACGCTATCGTGCGGTAGGTTTGGAATCCCGGACATGAGCTCTTCAAAGGCCGCGTCGAGGTTCCTGACCTCGGTCTCGAGTGCGGTGAGGCGGTCGCCCATCTCCCGCACCTCCTGCTGGCGCTGCGCCGTGTCAGCGCCCGAACGCCGGAGTTGGTTGATCTCCTCACTGGCGGACTTACGCCGCGCCCGGAGTTGCTCGGTTTCGGTCACCTTGGCGCGCCGCTCGGCGTCGAGCGCCGCAAACCGACCGGTATCCAACACGAAGCCGCGGGTTCTCAGCTTCCCGGCATAAGCGTCAATATTGCGGCGGAAATGGGCCAGATCATGCATGGGGGGTGGAAATTCCACATTGTAGCATCGGCCGTTTACCCGGCACGATTACCAAAAGAACTGCACGATCGGCCGGATGTAGTCCTTCAGCTCCTCGCACGCGCCGCAACGCATCCGGTACGCTTCGTTCGCCGCCCGCACCTCCGCGGGGATCGTCTCCGGGTCTTCGGGCAGGTGGTAGGCGGAGATCGCCAGGCGCGGGCGCCAGCGAGACATGGTTGCCCTGGCCCCGTGCAGCGCGCGGGTCTCGGCGCCTTCGATATCCATCTTGATGAAGTCCACCCGCGGCAGGCGGAGCTCTTCCACCAGAAGATCGATCGGAACCAGCGGAACATCCACGGCCTGGGCCCAGTTCTCGCTCCCCATCACGAAGGAGGCCGCGGCCGCGTTCTGTGGATCCACGCGCAGCGTCAGCGTATCCTCGCGGTCCCAAACCCCCTTGGGGTAAACGATCACGCGGCCCGCCCGGATTTCCGCCTCCAGGTTGCGACGGAGGCACTCGAGGTTTTGCGGCGCCGGCTCCACGGCCACCACGAGCTTCGCGCCCGCCTCGACCGCCTCGCGCGTGAAGATGCCGATGTTGGCGCCGCAGTCGAGCACCACGTCGCCGGGCCGGACCGCCACCTCCGGGCTGCGATAGATCTGGAGCTCCTGCTCCGCAAGATTGAAGGGGAGCAGGAACTGGTTGCCCACCGCGATCCAGAAGCGCCCCACCGGCGTTTGCCAGCATTCGTAGCCCGCCGGATCGGCGGCTTCCAGGCGGCTCGCGGCCAGGAGGCTGTTCTTCACCTGGTCAATCATCTCCCTGTGAAGCGGCGCCTGGACGGCTGTCGGCCACGAACAGCGCGGGCTTCCCCCGGCGAGCACGATGCGCGTGATCCGGAGCATGTCGGGCAGACCGAGCGCCCCGGCGGCCGCGATCAAGAGCGTTGCGACTGCGGCGGACTGTACGATCGGTTTCAGAAGCTGCGAACCCCCATGTTGACGATGTCGTCCACCCGCAGCACTTCCTTCACCACAAACGGCTCACCGTAGCGGACGCCGATCTGCTGGCCGTAGAAGCGGGCAATCGCGGCCAGCCGCTCGCGGATCTCGTCCTTTCCAGGGAACAGCTCCGACGCCTCCGCGGACGTCCCGTACTGCGACTCGTAGCAGAACAAGGCTTCCATGCGGCGCTCAAACTGGGCGGTGACATCCACGATGAATGACGGCCGGACGTCGGCGTAGAGCGATGAGTACAGAACCTTGTGCGGCCGGTGTGCCGGCGTGGATTCATCCAGCTTCTTGAGCCCGGCCAGAAACGCGGCCTCGAATCCGATTTCGCAGGCCCGGTAGTGATCCGGATGGCGGGCTTCCCAATAAGGCAGAATCACCACCCTCGGCCGCAGCCGCCGGATTTGTCCGGCCAGGCTCATGCGGGCGGCGATGTTGTTCTCCAGGCGGGCATCGGGAAACCGCATATTGCCCCGCCATTTCAGCAGCATCTTCGCGCCCGCGCCGTCGGCCTCGCGCAGGCGGATCTCGAGCGTGCCCCGGCTTCCCATCTCGCCCGCGGTCAGATCAAGGACTCCCGTGCGGTAGCCCATCTCGGCCATGCGGATGAGCGTGCCGCCGCATGTCTGCTCGACGTCGTCCGGGTGGGCGGCGAGGGCCAGCAGATCCAGTTCGGGGGTCTCGGAGTCTGTATAGGGATCGTGCATGAATCAGGCGTGCCGGAGCCGCCGTCGTCTCTCCCGGGCCTCCGGGTCTCCGGCCTCCTCTCCTACGGCTTCTACCACCGGAGTTCTCCGTGGCGGCGATAGCGCCGTCGCGTCCGTAGCACCAGAATCAGGCCCGCCCCCGCGAGAAATCCCCCCACGTGCGCGAACCAGGCCACACCGCCTCCCGACGCCGTCGAGAACCCGATCGAGCCGACGCCGCTGAAGAGCTGAATGACAAACCAGTACACCAGAATCAGGTAAGCCGGAACATCGACGGTGGTGATGAACACCAGGACAAAGATCAGCGTCACGATCCGCGCGTGCGGGAACTTCACCAGGTACGCTCCCATCACGCCGGCGATGGCTCCGCTTGCCCCCACCGTTGGGATCCGGGAGCCGGGGTCGAGCGCCACGTGCACCAGGACCGCCGCCACCCCACAGGCCAGGTAGAAGAGAAGATACTTCCCGTGGCCGAGAATGTCCTCCACGTTGTCTCCGAAGATCCACAGGAACCACATGTTGCCGATCAGATGCATCCACCCGCCGTGCAGAAACATGTAGGTGATCACCGAGGCCGGCTCGAAGCGGTTGGGGACCAGGCCGTAGGCGGCCAGGAAGTGATTGGCCGAGAAAGCGTCCAGCGACACTTCGTACAGGAAGACGGCGACATTCAGAACAATCAGCCCGATGGAAACGAACGGCCGGGAGTAACTTGGCTGAGAATCGCGCAGCGGGAGCATGGGCCTAGCCGGCCCCGCCGGCCGGAGCATAGCTGCGGTTGATGCGCCGTTCGCCCCGCCGCATCAGCAGCCGCGCGTCCTCGGCCGTGGCGATCCGTCCCCGCGCCCCCAACGCGGTGCAATTCAAGGCGGCCATGGCATTGGAGAAATCCAGCGCTTCCTCGAGCGGCATCTCTCTGAGCACAGCATAGCAAAAGGCCCCGTGGAAAATGTCGCCGGCGCCCGTCGTGTCGACGCAGTCCACGACGTAGCCGGGGGAGTAGACAACCCGTCCGCGATGGCGCGCCAGCGCGCCGTCGGCCCCCAGTGTCATCGCCGCCGCTTCCATGCCGTACTCTTCCTGGATCATCGCCAGCGCCCGCAGGCGGTCCGGCTCGCGCGTCCAGTTGGTGGGGAACTCCGCGCTCCCGACCAGGTAGTCCACCAGGGGAAGCACCTTCTCGAAACCGGGATAGATGGTGTCCACATCGACCGACACAGGAATCCCATGGGAGCGCGCAATGCGCGCGGCCCGCTCCACGGCCGGCGTGTCGTGGCCGTCGATGTGCAGCATCCGCGCACACGCGATCTGGCCCTCGGCAATTTCGCCCGGATCGATCCGCAGACACCCGGGACGGCTCCAGAGCACCGTACGCTCGCCCGTTGTCTTATCCACCAAAATGTACGCCGATTGATTGGGACAGTTCCTCCGGACCTGCACATGGTCCAGGTTCACGCCCGAGCCGCGCAGGCTCTCCATCTGGATCCGCCCTCGCTCGTCGTCTCCTACGGTGCCGATATACTTGGCCCGCAGACCGAGGCGGGCACACGCTACGACCGCGCTGGCTACCTGCCCCCCCGGACTCAGAATCGCCTCATCAAACGGAACCTTGCCGCCGTAAGGGGGAAATCGGGGCAACAGAAGAAGAGTGTCGGTGGCGTTCAAGCCGACTCCGACAATGTCGAATTCGGCTGATCCCGGCCGCGGCGCCTTCACCGCGATACCGGGACCTCGTAAACGTAGATGCTGTGGACGCGGCCGTGAGCCTCCGCTTGAACCACCTTGGCCGGATTCCACTCCCGGATTTCGAAGTCGTGAGAAACCACGCGGGCGCCCGGCCTCAAATTCTTCTCCAGGCTCGGACGCAGAATCTCGTTCGAGCTTGTCAGCAGGTACA
>CAYRPT010000488.1:0-3619 GCA_964425895.1 uncultured Solibacteraceae bacterium
TCTCGTCGGAAGTTTTGCCTTCGGTGTTTTGGCCAACCTCGATCGCGTGTCCACCTGGGCGGCTGCCGGCGGCGGGGTTCTGGTCTCGGTGTTGCCGTACGTCTATGTGCTCCGGCTGCGCGATAGGCGGTTCCGGCGATTCGAAGATCAGTTTCCGGACGCTCTCGATTCTTTGGCCCGGGCGCTGCGGGCCGGACATCCTCTGGCCGCCGGGCTTCAGCTCGTAGCGTCGGAATCGCCCGCGCCGCTGGCCGGTGAATGGCGGATTACCGCGGAGGAGAGGGCGCTGGGGCTTCCGTGGGACCAGGCGCTGGACAACCTTGCGCGCCGGATGCCTCTGGTCGAGGTGGCTACCTTTGTCGCGGCGGTCAAGCTACAGAACCGCACGGGCGGCAAGCTGAACGAGGTGCTGGGACGTTTGGCGGAGACGGTGCGGGAAGCGGCGGCTCTGAAAGGCGAGGTCCGGGCGATCTCCGCCCACGGCAAGCTGACCGGGCTGGTCCTTACGGTACTGCCGATAGGAATTGCCGGCGTGATGGCGATGGTGAATCCTGAATACCTGTCGATTTTGTGGACCAGGCCAGCCGGCCAGTTGATGACCGCGGGTGCGGTGGTCTGTCTGTTACTCGCGCATTTCGTGATTCGCAAGATGGTGGACATCCGCCTATGAACACCGGGATGTGGCTCTTCGCGGCGTTTTTCGCGGTGGTTATGGGTTCTATCGCGATCGTCGGGTGGGTGATGCTACGGCGGCAGGAGGGTGAAGACACGGCTGGCGATGGTGAGCTGAGCGCGGGCGATTTTCCGCTTCCGGGTTCGCGGAAGATTCTGGCACGCGCGCTGCACAAGGTCGGCGAGACTGTGCCCGGCGCGAACCGCGAAAGCGAGTCCGTCCGGCGCAAGCTTTTGATGGCCGGGTATCGGTGGCCGAGCGCCATCACGATTTTCCATGGGGTGAAGGTCGCTGCCGGTCTCGGCGCGGCCGGACTAACCGGCTGGACCATGATGTTCCTGAGTGGTGAGGGAGGATCGACGCTTGTGCCGGCGCTCTGCGTCGGCGGCGTAGGGTTCCTGCTGCCGGACCGCCTCCTGGATGCCTATGTGCGCAACCGATCCCAGAGGGTTCGTAGTGCGCTCGCCCCGGCGATTGATCTCCTCGTGTTGGCCGTGGAAGCGGGGCAGTCGCTGGACCAGGCGATGCTTGATGTGGCCAAGTCCCTCGTCGGCCCGTATCCGGAGCTTAGCGACGAGTTCCTGTTCTTCCATCTGGAGGTTCGGGCCGGCAAGAGCCGGGAGGACGCGCTGCGCGGCTTGGGCCTGCGCAGTTCGGAGCCCGAGATGCGCAAGCTGGTCGCGGTGCTCCTCGACGGGGATCGATTCGGCACCAGTCTCGGGCCCGCGCTCCGGACCCACGCTCGCTACCTGCGGACCCGCATCCGGCAGCAGGCCCAGGAACGGGCGAGAAAGCTCACCGTGCAACTCGTGCTGCCGACCTTCTTCCTGATCTTTCCCGCAGTGCTGGCAGTCACTCTGGGGCCGGCGTACCTGCAACTCAGGGACAGCCTGGGCCGGCTGATGAACGGGCTTTGAGGCGCGGGCTCACGCCCGGCCGTCGCGGCTACTTGACCGTCTCATCGAGCGTCATGCCGAAGTTTTCGTACAGCTTCCGGCGCCCCTCCTTGTCGCCTTTCGCGATGCCCCAGGCGATTTCGGCGACGCGGTCAGCCAATTCCCGAGGCACGACCACAACGCCGTCGCCATCGGCCACCACGAAGTCGTAGGGACGAACCAACACTCCGCCGACGACCACGGGAAGGTTAATTGAAGCGGTTTCGATGCGGCCCGGCCGGGTTCCATGCGACGTGTAGCGCGAGTAGACCGGGATACGTTCGAGAATGATCTCGTCGCTGTCGCGGCAGCCGGCGTTGGTGATGACCGCCGCCATTCCCGCCGTTTTCCAACCGAGGGCGTTGTTCGACCCGATGAAACCGACGTTGTCGATGTCGTGGGCGTCAATTACGAGAACGGTGCCCGGCCTAAGCAGCGGTCTGAAGGCCTCGGGAGCATAGGCGCGGTACCAGTGGCCGTGCCACTGGCGAAAATCCTCGAGGGCGGTGCTGGCCTGAGCGCCCGGCCGGTTGGACGGCGCGTACTGGGCCGTTACGGCGACGCCGTAGGCCCGGTGAGCGAGTTTCTCCGTTGTGTCCCGCCAAAGGGGACGGATGGAGTTGTCCATCGACATGATGTCCTGCAGCCCTAAGGCCTGGAGCGCGTCCACGACATCGGTGACGCGCAGGCCTTGATAGCGGCGGACCAGGTTCATGGGGTCGCTTGTACTGTAGTCGGCGAAGCCGATGAGATGAACGCCCCGGGCAAGGTCGGCCTCGGGCGCGGCATTCGGTTCGCGCTGGGCCGGGAGGGAGAGGGCCGGCAACAGTAGCAGACACAGTAGTCGCATGTCACCGGCTATGGTATCAACCGGAACGCTCGCGCGGAGGTCAAAGAAACGCTGGTCTCAGGCGCGCTTCAACAGGTCGCGAATCTCCGTAAGCAGCTTCTCCTCGGCCGACGGCGCGGGCGGGGCGGGGGGCGCGGCCTCTTCCGCCTTCTTCAACCGGTTCATCTGCCGAATCACCAGAAAAATCGCCAGCGCGACGATCACGAAGTCGAGAATGGTGTTAATGAACTGACCGTAGTTGATGGTGACCGCGCCGGCCTCCTTGGCGGCGGCAAGGCTGGCGTAGGTTCCCTCACCCTTGAGCGTGAAATACAGGTCACTGAAGTTGACATTCCCCATCAGGAGGCCTATGGGAGGCATGATCACGTCGTTCACGAAGGATGTGATGATCTTGCCGAAAGCGCCGCCAATGATGATGCCCACGGCCATGTCGATAACGTTGCCGCGCATCGCGAAATCTTTGAATTCCTTAAGCATGGACATCGAGGTATACCTCCAGTCGAAATCGCAGCCGCCCACGCGCGCGAGCGTGTTTCATTGTACAGCCGGAAACCTGTGCGCGGAATTGGCCGGTTGCCGGCAGCGGTGAGCCAAGCCGCAAGAGCGCCACCGGGGATTCCGCGGCGCGCCGCGGGACACCCGAGGCGGGGGCCTAAAGCGGCAGGCCGTGATCGGTGCCGCAGATGTTGACTTCCAGGCCGAGGTTTCGGAACGCGGCGGCCTTCGCAGCCAACGCGAGATTGGCGCCGGCGGCGTCCGGGCCATAGGCCACCTGGATGTGGTTGGCCTTGTGCTTCGCCATGAGCTGGTCGCGGGAAACGCCACGAGTCACCGCGTGCATGATCGGCCACTGAGGGGTGGTGGCTTTCCAGCGGCGCTCGGTTTCTTCGAGCGGAAGCTCGACGACCTTGGCGCGGCCGATATCGGCCTTCAGCTTGCCGTCCTCGACGTAGATGCGGCTCCAGACGATCTCACCCGGCTTGCTAATGCCCTTGAGCGTTCCGCCGCCCATCCGGAAGTACATCGCGGGCTGGCGCTCGCTCGATGCGCCCTGCCAGCCGCCGATGAAGTGTTGCGGTGGAGCGGCGCCGGAGATCAAGAAGACCCAGACATACTCGTCCATGCCGCCGCCGGCGTACTGCTCGCCCCAGCGCACGTCAT
>CAYRPT010000488.1:3629-3965 GCA_964425895.1 uncultured Solibacteraceae bacterium
GCCCAGTTTGCGCCAGATGCGGTTGGTGATCAGAGCGTCCAGGCCGGCGCACTCGTCCACCTCGTTGAAGTGGGGTAGGGCATTCCCTTCGTACAGAATGCGGCCGGTTGCGGGGTCGGTCACCGGCGGCCGGTCGACGTTGTTGAGCATCCCCTCGACCAGATCCGACGCCGGAGCAAGGTCCTTGAGTCCCTGCTGGTACTGAATGCCGATGGTGGCGCAGCCGAAATCGTTGGCGATGCGCAAGGCCGAGATGTACATTTTGCACTGGTCGAGAATCTGGGCGTCCGTGAGGTCCGTATCCGGGTTCGGGCCGGTCACGAACTTCATTCCTTT
>CAYRPT010000489.1:0-3962 GCA_964425895.1 uncultured Solibacteraceae bacterium
TGAGCTGGCAGGTCACCTGGGCGTTCATGCGGGCGCTGGCGCGGGGGCCGTCGGGCACGTTAATGCAGTCGATCCCGTGGGCGGCGCACAGCCGGGCGCCTTCGATCTCCTTGGAGGCGTCGACGCCCCGCGGCGGCAGGATCTCCACGAAGGCAACGAACTGGCCCGAGGCGAGCTTGGCGCCGAGCGACGACTTGGCGGCCATCGGAACTTTCGCCATGGCCTGTACCCCGGTCTCAGTCCGCTCGGCGGAGACTTCGATCGTCCGGTGGATCGGCTGGAGGCTGCGCGCTTCGGCGACGATCTCCTTGATGTGCGCGGGCGTGGTGCCGCAGCATCCCCCGATGATCTTCACACCGGCCCAGAGGAACCGGCGCGCATACTGGGCCATGTATTCCGGCGAGCAGAGATACATGGCGCGCCCTTCAACCCGGACGGGCAGGCCAGCGTTCGGCATGGCGCACAACGGCTTACGCGTCAACTTCGCCATCTTCTCGACGGTCTCGAGCATCACCTTGGGACCGACCGAGCAATTGCAGCCAACCACGTCGGCCGGCATCTCGTCGAGTACGCGCGTAAAAGTCTCGGTGCTGGCGCCGCGGGCGTGTTGTCCGTTGTCGTCGTTGGTGACTTCGGCGACTATCACAAGGTCCGGCCGGGCTTGCTCGCGGGCGGCCGTCACTGCTGCGCGCAGCTCGCCGAGATCGCCGAAGGTCTCGAAGATCAGTAGATCCACGCCTTCTTCGAGCAAGGCCCGGACCTGTTCGCGGAAGTACTCCGCGGCCTCTTGGAGCGAGATGGAGCCAAGCGGCTCCACCCGCGCACCCAAGGGGCCGATGGCGCCGGCGACATAGGCGCGATCGCCGGCCGCTTCGCGCGCCAGGCGGACGCCGGCCCGGTTCATGTCCGCCGTCTTCTCCGCCAATCCGAAGGCGGAGAGGCGCAGGCGGTTGGCGCCGTAGGTATTGGTTTCCAGGATTTCCGCGCCGGCCCTGACGTAATCGGCGTGAACGTCCCGGATCAGCGCGGGCTGGGTGAGATTCAGCTCGTCGTAGCAGCGGTTGATGAAGACACCGCGGCTGTAGAGCATCGTGCCCATGGCGCCATCGGCCACCATGGACCGCTGGGCGAGCCGGTCGCGAAACTCCCTGGCCCGCGATTCGCTAGCGGTGACTGGCATGCGGCATTTACCTTTGACACCCCGGGCAGAAATAGGTGGAACGGCCGCCTTGCGGGATTCGCCGGACGCGACGCCTGCACACCGGACAGGGCAGCCCCTCTCTGCCGTAAACAGCTACCGGGAAATTCTCGTCGGAGTTATAGCGCCCGGGGCCGTCGTAGGCGTCACAAGCTGATTGTACCGCAAGGGTTAGCACGTCCACGATGGCCCGATGGAGCCTGGCCAGGCGGCGTGGGCCGAGGCGGTTGACGGGAAGGGTAGGGTGGATGCGGGCGCGGTGGAGCGCCTCGGCGGCGTAGATGTTCCCGAGGCCCGCAACTCGACGCTGGTCCAGGAGGAACAGCTTGACGGGCTGGCGGGAGGCGCGGGCCGCAGCCTCGAACCACGCGGGCGTGAAGGCCGCGCTCAGGGGCTCGGGGCCGAGAGCTCCGAGGACCGAGGTGAGCTCCGCCGTCCGGTGGAGTTCGATGACACCAAGCGCCCACGGGTCGTCGAAGACCAAGCCGCGGCCGCCATCGAGCTCGAAGCAGGCGCGGACCGTGGCCGCCCGGAAACGGACGTCGGGGATGACGTACAGGTTGCCGGTCATCCGCAGGTGGATGCGGAGCGACCAGCCCCCGTCGAGGTGGAGCAGGGCGTTCTTCCCGCGGCGCTCGATGCCGATGAGCCGCCGGTTTCGGCAGCGGCGCTCGAGGCGGGGATCGCGCTTTCGCGCCAGGAACGTGCGGACGATGGTGCCGCCGGCCGCGTCCCGCCGCAGCTTCCGGCAGACCGCTTCGACCTCGGGGAGTTCGGGCATCTCAGCCGACCATCAGCTCCACCGGGGCTCCGGCGGCGCAGCCGATCTTCTCGGCCGCCGAACCCTGGTTGCAGACCACTTCGAGGTAACCGGAGCTTCCGGGCATCAACACGAGCTCGCCCGGCTCCCCGTCGGCGAATCGCTTCACCAGCCGGTAGACCGGCGCGATGCCGGCCGTCAGTTCGAAAGGACGGTGTTCGAGCTCGGGAAAATCCTCGAGCCGGAAATTGGTGATGAGGTTGCCGAAGCGGTCGATCTTCATGATGGCGCCGGACCAGTAACGCTTCCCGGTGCGGACCGGTTTGTCGAAACGGGAATGGAGCGCGTCCGGGATGAGCTTCCCGAAGCGGGATGGCGGCTCGCCCCTGGCCAGCCAGGCGGCGGCTGGGGCGAAGATGTCGCGTCCGTGGAACGTGTTGCTCACGTTCGGCAGAAAGTACCTGGCGGCCGTCAGGTGCCGCACTTTGTGTTTCTCGCGGGCGAAGACCATGGAGAGGACGCCGTTGTCGGGGGCGAGGAAGCGCTGGCCCGCGGCCTCGACGAGAATCGGGCGGCGCGCCGTGCCGACACCGGGGTCGACGACTACGACGTGTACCGTCTTCGGCGGGAAATAGGGGTAAGTCTGCGCGACAACAAAGGCGGCCTCGGGAACCTGAAACGGCGCGATCTCGTGGGTGATATCGACGACGCGCGCGCGGGGTGCGATACCGAGAATCACGCCTTTCATGGCGCCGGTGAAGTGGTCCGAGGCGCCGAAGTCGGTGGTGAGAGTGACGATGGGAATCGACATTGCCGGTCCAACGCGCGGCCCGGCCTCCCCGCTGCCTTAGAATAAGAACTAGATCGGCTACGCAGCCGGAAGGGGCTCACTGACGCGGCCGTGCGACGTTTCTATTTCGATCATAATGCCACTACGCCGGTCTCGGCGGAGGTGCTCGATCTGTACACGGCGGTGCTCGGCGAGAATTTCGGCAACGCGTCGAGCATCCACTGGTACGGACAGGAGGCCAAGGCGCGGCTCGAGCGGGCGCGCGAGCAGGTGGCCTGGCTTCTCGGGGTCGTTCCGAAGGAGGTCGTCTTCACCAGCGGCGGAACCGAGTCCAACAACCTGGGGGTGCTCGGTTTGCTGCGGTCCCGAGGCGTGGCCGGCCGCCACGTGATCACCACCGCGATCGAGCACCCGGCGGTAGGTCACGCGTGCGAGCAGTTGGAGCGGGAGGGAGCTTCGGTCACTTTCCTGCCGGTGGGCGCCTCGGGGGCGTTGGAGCCCGATGCGGTTCGCGCCGCGTTGCGGCCGGAGACGGCGCTGATCGCGGTGATGCACGTGAACAACGAGACGGGCGTCATCCAACCGGTTGAAGAGATTGGCGCGATCGCACGCGAGGCCGGTGCGGCGTTTCACGTTGACGGAGTGCAGGCGGTGGGGAAGCTGCCGTTCGACGCTCCGCCGCCGTGCGACAGCTATGCCCTCAGCGGCCACAAGATCTATGCCCCGAAGGGGGTCGGCGCTTTGTGGGTGCGGCCGGGGGCACCGGTGGAGGCCATACTCCACGGGGGACGGCAGGAGCGGGAGCTGCGGCCTGGAACTCAGGATGTGCCGGCGGCCGCCGCTTTGGGCGCCGCGGCGCGATGGGCGCGCAAGTCGGCGCGGCGCGAGAGCGAGCGTCTGGCAGCGCTGCGGGACCGGCTCGAGCAGAGTATTCTGGAGCGCGTGCCGGACACCGGGGTAAACGGAAGTGGTCCCCGGGTGGCGAACACTACGAACATCTACTTCGACGGGATCGGGGCGGAATCGCTGTTGATTGCGCTGGACCTGAAGGGGTTTGCCGTGGCCACGGGTTCGGCCTGTTCGTCAGGTTCGGTGGAGCCGTCGCACGTCCTGCTGGCGATGGGGTGCTTGAAGGAGCGGGCCCGGTCGAGCGTGAGGTTCTCGCTGGGACAGTCGAACGACGTCTCCCAGGTGGACGCGTTGGTAGAGGCCGT
>CAYRPT010000490.1:0-3951 GCA_964425895.1 uncultured Solibacteraceae bacterium
TCGGCCTGTACGACGTGCAGGGTAATGTCTGGGAATGGTGCTCCAGCGTCATGCAGCCGTATCCGTACGACGCCGGCGACGGGAGGGAGGCTCCCACCGCCAACAGACTGCGGGTGCTCCGGGGAGGCGGCTTCTCCGATACGCCGGATCTTCTCGACCCTGCGCTGCGCCATTCCGAGCGCCCCGGGCGGCGGCTCCGCATGAATGGATTCCGTCTGGCGCGCAGCGTCCCCGCGCCATAACGCGATGCGCAAGCTGATGCTTCTCCTGTTCCTGGCCGCGGCCGCTCTCTCCGCCCAGGCGCCCGCCGGCCTCGTGACCGTGAAGGCCGCGAAGCGCGCCGCGCCTCCGGCGTGGGCGGTTCTCGAGCGACACTTGATCGCGACCATGGAGGAAGCAGCGTCTGTCTTCCTGGAGCGTTTTGTCCGGACCGGCGGCGTGCCGTACGGCGAAGGGCCCGTGGACGACGTCTACGAGATGTTTTACAACTGGCCGTCGTTCTATGCCATGGGTGCGGACGAGGGTCTGTTCCGCCGGGCACTCGAGAACTGGAACGGCATCACGCGCCATCACGAACACCTTTTCGCCCCGCCGCCCGGATACCCGAAGAACCGGAGGTATACACCGCAGCTACACCGGGAGTTCTTCTCGCGCCATGCCGACTGCGACTGGTTCCACATCAGCGAAGGGATGATGGCCTTCTACGACTTCGGCGTTGCCGATCCCGCGCTTCCGGAGAACATCCGCCGCGCGAAGCGATTCGCCGGTCTCTATATGGGCGAGGATGGCGAGGCGCCCAATTACGACCCGGAGCACCGGCTCATCCGGTCACCGTTCACCTCCAGCCAGGGGCCCCTCTTCAGTTGGACGGGCGACCGTACCGGTTTTGTACGTTACCGGCTGGAGCGCGGCAGCCACGCCAGCCTCTATCCCGCTATCAAGAACCTGGAGCCGGATTGGCATGCCACCCCCAGGCGCCGCGAAGAAGTGCTGGACGTGTTCGACCGGCTGGTGATGCGCGGTGATGTCCCGGTGAACCTCGCCGCGGTCGCACTGGCGACGAATGCCTACCTGTACACCGGCGAAGAAAAGTACCGGCAGTGGGTCATCGACTACGTCGAGGCCTGGATGGAGCGTATCCGCCGGAATAACGGCATCGTGCCGGATAACGTGGGGCTGGGCGGGGTCATCGGCGAGTATCGCGGCGGCCAGTGGTGGGGCGGCCACTTCGGGTGGACGGGCATCTACTCGCTCCACATGATCCACGGATCGCTCACCGTGGCCGCCGAATGTGCGCAACTGCTGACAGGAGATCCGAAGTATCTCGACCTGCTGCGCTCGCAGCTCGACGTGATCCTCAACCAGGCCCGGATGGAGAACGGACAACTCGTGGCGCCGCACAACTACGGTCCCAACGGCTGGGAGAACTACCGGCCGATGGCGGTCCGCGATCTCGCGCATCTGTGGCACGAGTCGATGGATGCCCGCGACTGGGAGCGCGTGGAGCGCGTGCGGAAGGGGTCGAAGGAGAATTGGCTTGAAGTGCCGGTCGGCGGCGACCGCATCGACTACACTATGACCCGTTACCCGAGCATCGCCTTTTACGCTGGTCTCTATCCGGAGTGGCCTGAGGACGCGCTGCGGGCCGACTACCTGGAGTCCTGCCGGCGTCTGGAGCGCATCCGCGCCGAGACGAGCGACATGCGCGAGATCTTTGGAGACGCGCTGTATCCGTATAACCCGGTGATCACCAAGGCGCTGACGCAGGTCACCCTCGGCGCGCCCCAGACGATCTACAACGGAGGGCTGCTGCGGGCGCGGGTCCGCTACTTCGACCTGGACGGCCGGCGTCCGGGTCTGCCGGCCGATGTCGCGGCCTTGGTCGAACGCCTTGAGCCGGAGCGTACGGTCGTCCACCTGGTTAACCTCAGCGCAAGCCGCACGCGGAGGCTAATCGTCCAGGCTGGCGCCTTTGGCGAGCACCTGTTCACTCAGGCGAGATACGACGATGGCGAGAGCACTATCAACAGCAGATATCTCGGCGTCGAGCTTTCACCGGCCGCGGCGACCCGTCTGGAGCTTGGCACCAGGCGATTCGCCAACCGTCCCACATACGCCTTCCCCTGGCACGGTGGCAGCGTGCCGCAGGACTGATCCACCGCGGAGCGAACTCCGCCGGCGGGCGGCCCGTGCGGCCCATTCTCACTGACGGCAGAAAGCAGGAGCCTCGTAAAGCTGGACGGCGATGATGAACGACTGGGATTGATGATCCTGGATGGTGATCGTTTGCGGCACAACCACCGGCCCGTCACTCCGAACCGGAACCATGTTCTGGTAGTAGGTGTTGCTCCAGACCTCGCAGGTGTCCACTTCGATCCGGCCCGGCTGGACCGGGCGCACGTCATGAATGTAGCTTCGGTCGACATGGGCGTTCGGCTGAAGAGTCAACCCTTGCGCCTGTAATTGCGCGATCGAGTTCCGCAGATTGTCCAGCGCTGCCCCCTGGTAAATGAACGCCGCGCGTTCCGCATCGCCGAATTGGTAGGCTTCGGTTTCCGCGGCTGCCGCCAGCGAAAGGAACGTCCCGAGTAACCGCAGCGCCGCGGCCGACGCGTCGGCGGCGACGTCCGGTTCGTAGGAGAACTGAGCGTCGGGTTCCGCCGATTGCGGGGGCAGATTCACGGAGACCTCGTAGATCGGTTGCCCGCCCTGACCCTCCGGGGGTGCTGTATACACTGGATCACTTGGTAGGATCGGCGTTGCCCCGGCGCCGCCCGGCGAGAGATCCGAGGTCATTCCCACCGCCGACGGAGCGGATTCCTGGGGCGCATATCCACCCCCGGCAACCGGCAGAACAACCGGCGGGACCGCTTGGTTTCCAGAGTCAACTGCCAACCCGATGACAACCAGCGTCGCGACGACTCCGGCGGCGGACAGCAGCGCCGGTCGTACCCACGACGGAGATGCCGAGCGGCCCGCGGCCGGTTCCGCCGGACCAATTCGCTTCTCGACAACTCCGATTAATAACTGTACTTCGTAGTCGAAGTGAAGGTCGGTGACGGTCGCCGCCTGAAGCAGTGCGAGGGGAGCAACGTCCTCCGGCAGCATTTCCATGGTGGGCATGGAAGCGCCGCCCACAAGGACGGGGACGATCATGGTGTTCCGCTTTAGGGCTTTCGCAATCTCAATCCGGACCCAGTCATTCCTCAGATCCAGTCGCCGGCGGCCGGCTTCGTCGACCGCGTCGAGCCACCGCTTTCCGATCACCACCAGGAAGACGCTACAGCAGTCCAGTTCCCGCTCGATCCGCTCCGCGAAATTCACACCTGGCTCGATTCCGGCTACATCCCGGAAGACACGGCCGGGGAAACGCATCGTCAGTCGATCGAAGATGCGCCCGGCTTCACCGGCGGAATCATCGTGCCGGTAACTGATGAAGATGTTTCCCCCACCGGTCAGTTTCCGCCCAATTGAGGTCAGGAAGCCGCCCATAGCCACCTCCACCTGACTAGGCCAACCCAAGTATAGCTC
The DNA here is from genome assembly GCA_964425895.1 of uncultured Solibacteraceae bacterium. GTDB lineage: Bacteria > Acidobacteriota > Terriglobia > Bryobacterales > Bryobacteraceae > CAYRPT01. The sequence goes on from CAYRPT010000490.1 coordinate 3,532, forward strand.
CTATCCGCCCCCGTTCCAACTGAAATGTCCGTCCACTGAAATGTCCGTCCACCCGTCCGGTATAACGGGCCGGCGCGGCTCGAGAGATGGGATTGGGTGCCCACAAGACGGCGTGCTCCGGACGCGAATCCGCCGGCCGTCGCTGCGCTTGGCGCGACCGGACGCCGCGGGCGGCGCCTGCTCCGCGCGCCAAGACGGCGTCAGTGAAACCAGCTTCGCTCGATCTGCTCCAGGCTTTTTCCCTTCGTTTCCGGCGTCACCCGCCACACGAAGAAGAACGTAAAGACGCACATCGCGGCGTAGACCCAGAACGCGCCCGCCGCCGAGATCGCGCTCACCAGTGAGAGGAACGTGAGCGAGATCACCATGCAGGCTACCCAAAGGCTGACGGTGGCGATCGACATCGCCCGGGCCCGGATC
>CAYRPT010000491.1:0-3946 GCA_964425895.1 uncultured Solibacteraceae bacterium
AAGTCCTGGTCTTCGAGGTAGGAGCCGTCAGAGAAACGGTATACCTCGACGGCCAAAGTGTTCTCGCCGGGCTGGAGGAACTTGGTGATATTGAATTCAGCGGGCGTCCGGCTGTCTTCGCTGTAGCCAACCGCGTGACCGTTCACCCAGACATACATCGCCGATTCGACTCCGTCGAAGTGCAGGAAGACCTGGCGCTCCCGCCAGGCCGCCGGCACGGTGAACGTCCGCCGGTACGAGCTTACCGGGTTGTGCTCGTGGCGGATGAACGGAGGGTTCTTGGCGAAGGGGTAGATGATGTTGCTGTAGTGCGGGTAGCCGTAACCGTGCAATTCGACATTGGAAGGCACGGGCAGCTCGTCCCAGGGACGCACGTCAAATTCGGGCCGGAAAAACTGCCGGGGACGGAGTTCCGGCCGCGGCGCCCAGTGAAACTTCCACGTTCCGTTGAGGGCCTGGAAGTAAGGAGACGCCGCACGCGCGCCGGCCCGCGCCGACACCGCGTCCGGATAAACCATAAGGGTAGCGTGGGGCGGCTCCTTGTTTTCGCCGATCTTCTGGGGGTCTTCCCAGTCATTGGCAGGCGCCGTAGAGGCCAGCGCCAGGGTAAGGAGCAGGACTGCAAACCAGCACTTCATAACGCCTCACCCATAGAATTCCACACTCTCTGGCCCCACGGCGCGCCGCGGCGGCGGAGCGGTCCGTGAAATGCGACCGCCCCGCCGGCCGGGCGCGATCACGCCGCGTGCTGCAACGGCGGCCGGAACCGAACGCCGGCCGCCGCCGGCCTTTCGCCGGCGGGCTCGGCCGGACGAATGATGTTCGCAAAATAGTCAGAGACGGGATACAACCCGTAGGGCTGGAGTTCCCGGAAGACCCGTCCGAGCTTGTGCTGCACGCGGTACACCGCATGAAAGAACGTTCCCCGGTCGATTTTCAAGCGCCGGGTGCACATTTTCCAGTCCGCGCCAAGTAAGAAATGATACTTGAACAGCGTGTATTCTGCGGGCGTGAGCGTGCGCCGGCTGACCAGTATGAAATCGGCGATATATTCCTCGTCCTTCCGTCCCCAGGTCAGGCGGCGGTCGGCCCCCCGGGTGAAATGCAGGGAAACCCGGCTCATGTGCTTCTCTTTTGTGGCGCACTGGCGAAAACGGGCGTAACAGGCCCGAAAAATCGCTCTCAAAACGCAATTGCAGGGTCGTGAGCGGCCGCTTCTGCCATACAACAAGCCCAAACCGTGGCAGGATGTGCAGGAGCTCGGGGCCAGCGCCAGGGTGTCACTTCGTGTCCATTCCATAATCCGTCTTCCTCTCGTTGTAATTTCCGCTCCCACGTTGTTACGGGGGATATTGCCGAAGCTGTCCCATGGTAGTATGCGGTCCGGAATTGTCAATCGGTTTGGCCGCCGGTTCCGCTCACGGCGCTGGGTCACTCAGGGGGATTCAGAGCTGTAAGTCCGTGATAGAACTCGTAGATGTACGGTTTGAAAAAGAAAATGCTGAAGCTTCTTTCGTGGTTTCAAAAAGGACAGTCGGATATAATTGTTTCCGGACCTATTTCTATTTGAAATAGGGTCCGGTTTCGACTTCGGATCGATCATGGGATTTGAAGACTTGTTGGGTGAGCTGCTGAACGTCCTCCGGCACCGTGTGCGCAGCGGCGAGCTGACCGAGCGGGGTCTAGCCCGGCGCATCGGCCTCTCCCAGCCCCACGTGCACAATGTGTTGAGCGGGGCGCGCGTCATGAGCGTCGCGACAGCGGACCGGGTGCTGTCGGCGCTCGACATGACAGTGGCGGACTTGCTGGCGCGGGAATCAGGCGGGGCGTCGCGGGGGGGGGGGGGGGGTTGGGCCCGATCAGGCCCGGGCGGCTTGTTGGTAGGTGCGGAGGACGTCGCGGGCTGTGCGTTCCCAACTGAATCGCGTCACCTGCTGCCGGCCTTTCTCGATCAGGACCGATCGAAGGTGCTCGTCGAGGAGCGCGTCCTGCAATCCGCGCGCTATGTCGAAAACGTTGTCGGGATTGACGACGACGGCTGCGTCCCCGACGACCTCCGGAAGGGAGCTCACATTGGAGGCGACCACCGGAGTGCCGGCTGCCATTGCTTCGAGCGGGGGAAGGCCGAAGCCCTCATAGAGCGAGGGAAAGGCGAAGACAGCGGCTTGTTCATAGAGGACGCGGAGCGTGTCGATCGGAACGAAGCCAAGGAACCGAACGGACTTTTCGACGCGGCTCTTCATGACCGCGAGCCGGACCGCGGGGTGGCGGGAGACGTCGTCGCCGATGATGATGAGCCGCAGATCAGCGTATTGTGAATCGGGCGCGAGGCGGCCGCGAAGCACGGCGAACGCCTCGATGAGCCGAGGAACGTTCTTCTGGGGCCGGATATTACCGACGTAGAGGATATACGGGTAGTGGATCTGGTATCGTTCGATGATGCGCCGGCGGTACTTCTCGGGGGCGTCCGGACCGGCGTCGCGAGCGTCGGCGGCCTTGAGCGGACCGGTGAACCGGATATCCGGGGCATTGTAGATCTGGTCGATACGCTCCGGGGGTACGCCGAGGATGCTCTCGACGTCCCGCCGGGTGGCGGCGGAAACCGCGATCACGCGGGCCGCGCGCCGGATGCCCCGGCGCGCCTGAAGAAGCCGGAGCTGATGGCGCCACCCGCGCTCCGACGGGTAACGGAAAGCGCTCAAGTCGTGCACCGTGACAACGTACGGTTTCGGCATGAACAGCGGGACTTGATAGAGGGGCAGATGGTAGAGATCCGCGCCGAGCCGGCGCACAAACAGCGGGAAGCGTAGGTTGTCCCGTACCTGGGAGTCAGGCCGGTTATAGGTGACGACGCGGAAGTTTTGGGGGAATCCGGCGAACTCCGTGGTGTCGGCCGGCAAGGCAACGAGAAGATACTGGTTCTCGCGGTCGATGGCGGCGAGCGCCCGCGTGAGGTTCCGGATGTAGGTGCCGACGCCGAAGTCCCTGACGTGGCGGGCGTCGATCACAATGCGCAAAGGCATGTCTCATGCCGCCGCCGGGGCCAGCTTCCACGCGTACACCGGGTGTTTGGCGGTCAGGGCGGCCACCCGTTGGCGGACACTCGCAACCGCGGCTTCCAAGCCGTCCGGACCAGCGGCCATCCGGTCGAGCAGCTCGGCGATGCAGGCCGCCACTTCGCGCATCTCGGCCTCGCCGAAGCCTCGCGTAGTCACCGCCGGTGAGCCGATGCGGATCCCGCTGGGATTCAGGGGCGGATTGACGTCAAAGGGGATAGCGTTCTTGTTCACCGTGATGTTGGCGCGGTCGAGGGCGCTCTCGACCTCCTTGCCACGGAGCCCTCGCGCAAAGAGATCGACCAGCACCAGGTGGGTGTCGGTTCCTCCCGACACCAGCCGCCAGCCGGCGGCGGTCAAGCCCGCGGCGAGGGCTTGCGCGTTCGCTACCACCCGCCGCCCGTAGGCGGCGAACTCGGGTGTCAGCGCCTCCTTGAAACATACCGCTTTGGCCGCCACTACGTGGCACAAGGGACCGCCCTGAGCTCCGGGGAAGACCGCCCGGTCGATCTCCTTGGCGAACTTCTCGCGGCATAGGATGAGGCCGGCGCGAGGGCCCCGCAGCGTTTTGTGAGTCGTTGACGTGACGATATCGGCGTACTCGCACGGGTTCGGATGGACCCGGGCCGCCACCAGTCCCGAGAAGTGGGCCATGTCGACCAGAAACACCGCGCCGGAGGCGTCGGCGATTTCGCGGAATCGCCGGAAGTCGATGATCCGCGGGTACGCGCTTCCGCCGGCGATGATGATGCGGGGCTTATGCTCCTCAGCCAGGCGCGCGAGCTCGTCGTAATCGATCGTCTCATCATCGCGGCGCACGCCGTAAGCCACCACGTGGTACAGCTTGCCCGAGAAGTTGAGATGGTGGCCGTGCGTAAGATGGCCGCCAT
>CAYRPT010000492.1:0-2295 GCA_964425895.1 uncultured Solibacteraceae bacterium
AGTGACTCCCCCGTTCCGGCCGCGAGCGGCGGCCGGACTATTCTCATCGGCCGGCTGGCGCCGCCTCCTCCACACGCCCCTCGAACGCGAACGCCATATCCGCGGGCGTGAGCTGGCCGCCGTGCTCGCGCTGGAATGCCTGGGCGTCTTCCAGTTTTCCGAAGGAGATCATGCTCGGAGAACACCGGTCGAAGCGCCGGGGCACCGGCTGCTTGGCGGCGTCCACGCGCATGGGATGCTCCATGCACAGGTTCACATCACTGCCCACTACCACGTAGGCCGACCGGGCATCCAACGGCTCGCCGGAGGGGTAACTCGTCACCGTGATCACCTCGACCCGCTTGTGCCGGTGATCGCGCAGCATGCGGGCGCAAGTGGGGCAACAGAGCACGGTCTTGTGCCCGTCCACGAGAGCCACCGTGCGGGTTTCGGCATGAATCGTTCGCTTGCAGGCGATACACACGTTCATCCGCGAGGTCGAGAATATCGTCCAGGCGAAAAAGGCGATGCCGGCGCCGAAGCCGATCAGTGCAATCCACGAGGCCACGGCCGTTCTGCGGGTCACAACAACTCCTTTCTTTCATCGGATTCGCGGCACGGACAAGAAGATCCAACCGGTTGCGCCTCCCGCCCGGTTCGCGCTACTTTGGTTCGCGGCTGGACCGGCCCTGTCTTTGGGTGCGGCCGCCGGTCCGGACAGGAGAACCAGCATGGCGGACAGCATCTCTCGACGTGGTTTCGTCACCAAAACAAGCGCCGCGGCGCCGGCGGCTTACTCTGTCGTGAAGCCGTGGATGGTGCGCGCCGCGGGTAAAGAAAAGGTCAAGGCGGGCCTGGTGGGTTGCGGGGGGCGGGGAACCGCATCCATCATCGAGATGGTGGCCGCCAACGAGAACGTCGAGCTCATCGCCATGGCCGACGTCTTCGAGGACAAGCTGGAAGGCTCGCTGCGCTTGTTGCGCGACGGCGGGGCGCGCGTCAAGCCGTACGTGGGACGGACCGTGATCCGGGACGGCAAGCCGCACAAGCTGACCGAAGCGGAGATCCGCGAAAAGCTCAAGACGAGCATCAAGGTGGCGCCCGATCACCGCTTCATGGGTCAGGGCGCCTTCCGGCGGCTGCTCGAAACCGAGGTGGATGTCGTTCTGCTGATCACTCCGCCCGGCCACCGGCCGCCGCACTTCGAAGCCGCCGTGGAGGCGAACAAGCACGTCTTCCTCGAGAAACCGATCGCGACGGATCCGGTGGGCACGCGGCGCGTGATGGAGGCCGCCCGCAAGGCCCGGGAGCGCAAGTTGACGGTGGTCGCGGGCACCGAGACGCGCTATACCCACCGCTACATGGAAAGCGTCGAACAGATCCACAACGGCGCCATCGGCGATATCCTCGCGGCATTCTCTTACTGGCAGGGACAACCCGTCTTCCACGTCAGGGAGCGCAACCCGAACTGGAGCGAAGTCGAGTGGCAGCACCGCAACTGGTATTCCTTTGTGTGGATCTGCGGCGACCAATTGGTTGAGCAGCACGTGCATCGCATCGACCTGGTGAACTGGGTCATGCAGGCGCACCCCGTGAAGGCGATCGGCAACGGCGGCCGCGCCTGGCGCCGCGACGATAACCCGTTGCACGGGAACATCTACGACCACATGGACGTTGAGTTCACCTACGCCAACGGCGTGAAGCTCATCAGCATGATCCGCCATTACCCGCCGATGGACCACATCGCCCAGCAGCACGGCGTGGAGATTCTGGGATCGAAGGCCCGGAGCGACTGCTCCGACCTGGCCCGCACCGATTCCGATCGCGGCGGCGGACTGGAGGAGCAGGCGCTGCTCATCAACTCGATCCGCGGCGACGGCCCCTACATCAACAACGCCATGCAGGTGGCCGAAAGCACCATGACCTGCATCATGGGCCGCGAGGCGGCCTACTCCGGCCAACTGGTCACGTGGGATGAAGTCATGAGGTCCAACCTGGACCTTTATCCCAAAGATCTGAGCCCCAACGCGACCTTGCCGCCCGACCCGCCGCGGGTTCCGGGAGTGTATCGCTTCGCGTAGGCTATCCGCAGCCCGCCGCCCCGTCAGCGCCGCCGGTAATCGCCGGAGGCCACGAGCTTCGCCCGCGTGAGGTCGCCCTGGTACAGATACACCCAGCAGTCGATTTCGTCGCCCTCGTCGCGGATCGCGGTCGTCGTGATCCGCTCGAAGCGGGCGCCTTCATTGCGATCCAGGGAAGGGAGAATGTCCTTGGGGTCGGGTAGTCGGTAGAGCTCTCCGAAGACCCATTCCTCGG
>CAYRPT010000492.1:2305-3929 GCA_964425895.1 uncultured Solibacteraceae bacterium
GGTCCCTCGGCGGGCACCATCCCCGGATAGGGACCCAGGTCATAAAGCCGGCCGCGGACCCGGGCGCGGCCGTCGTACCGGGCCTCCTGCTCCAGGCGCCGGGCGAAGGCGTTTCGGGATTTGCGCAGCAGGGTGCCGTAGACAAACAGGTGTGTGCAGGACATGACCGGCAGAAGCGTTTTCTATTATCGCAAGCAGCCTTGACTTCGGGCTCACTCACTCCGGGCGGCCTTAGCGGCTGGTGGCGTACACGCCGTAGCGGCCGTTGGTGAAGACGGGCGCCCGGCCTGGCGGCGGCTGATCCGGCTGGAGCACGAGATAGTCAATCCCAAGGCCGCGGTAGTAGTCCAGGTCTGCGGGATCGAACGGGCGTAGCATGGCGGCCTGCCAGCGCTGCCACCAATCGCGGGCGAAGTCCTCGACCATGTTGACCTGTCCGCCGCCTTTCCAGTCGACATAGACGGCGCGCAGCGCTTCACCCCGGAAGATGCCCGGCCGCCGCGACTGGCCGGCGCCCGAAAACAGGAAAACCGCGTCCTCGGGGGTGTTGTGCCGCGCCCAGACAGAGAGCTCGCGCAGCTCGGGTTCGTGCATGTTCGGCTCGGTCGGCACGCGGCCCCAGTAGGGGAGGGCAAGAAAGGGCGCCGCCAGCGCCACCACCCAAAGCGCCCCGGAGGCGCGAGAAGACCCGGTGGCGAAACGCCCCGCCAGCGTGAGCAGCAGGCCGAGCGAGGCGGTCATCGCCAGCCGGTGGAAGACGTGCTGCGATGAGGGGTCGGGCCACAGCAGGTTCCATACGTCGGGTTCGACCGGGATCAGAAACGCGAAGAAACCCCAGGCGAATGCCTCCCGGCGGCGCCCGCGACGCGACGCACCGAGGCAGGCGGCGGCGCTGAGGACGACGGCCACGGCCGGAACCCACACCAGGGCGCGGGCCGGTTGGAACTTCGCCATCAAGGCCCACTTCCAGACGTCGTACAAAAGGTAGGACGCCGGAACGCTCAGCAGGCCGGCCAGGGGCAGGGAAATCAGAAGCACGCGCAGCCGGATGGAGACCGACGCCCGCAGCCGGTACAGCGCAGCCATGGAGAGCGCCCAGAGAAACAGGTAGTGGGGCATCCACTCCCCGGCCCACTCGGAGACCCAGTTATACGAGGTGCGTAGCCGCTGGAGCCGCTCGAGCTCGGGCGTGAGGCGGACGAACCACGACTGTTGCTCGGCGCCGCCGGGTTGCAGGCGCGAACAGACCAACAGGAGTACCGCGGCTACGGCCACGGGGGTGATAAGCGAGAGCCGCTCACGCCACCTGTCGCTTCCGGCCGGCCATGCGGCGTAGAGTCCGAAGGCGGCGAGCATCGGATAGCTGGTGGGAGGGTGATAGAGGAAGCCCAAGCCCGCCACCGCCCCGGCGGCGCGCGGGCGGCCGGTGGCGAACAGGCCGGCGGCCAGCAGCAGGAATCCCATCGCGGTGCCGCGCGGCTTTGGCTCGTACTCGACGGTGAGCACGGCCGGACCCATCACGACCGCGCCCAGCGCATAGACGCCAGCGGCCAGGAGCGAGAGCCCGGCCGGCAGGCCCATCGACAAGGCCAGAAGGAATACGCCGGCCACGCCGCCGGCCCCG
>CAYRPT010000493.1:0-3927 GCA_964425895.1 uncultured Solibacteraceae bacterium
GGTGCTCGGCGGCCGCGCGGCGCAGTTCCGGCGGCTGGTCTTCAAAATCCTCCCGATGTGCGATCCCGACGGCGTTGCCGCCGGGCGGGTCCGCTTCAACAAACACGGCTACGATTTGAACCGGAACTGGGATCACATCATCGTGGAGAAAATGCCGGAGATCGCCGCCCAACGGAGAGCGGTGTTCGACTGGCTGGAGCGCGGCCGGAAGGTCGACTTCTTCCTCACCGTCCACAACACCGAAACGGCCGAGTATATCGAAGGACCGCCGAAGGCGTCGGCGACGGTGGTCGAGTTGATGTCGCGTTTCAACCACGTGCTCCAGCAAAGCACGAGCTTCGCGCCGACGCGGCGCCCGTCGCTGGCCAGGGAGAGTACGACGCCGGGGCGCCCGGGCCGGATGACGGTGAACCAGTACCTCGGCTCCGAGAAGAACCTGCCGGCGTTTCTGATGGAACTGGCGATCGGACGCAGCCTCAAGCTGGGACGCCATCCCACCGTAGAAGACCGCAAGCAGTTCGGCAGCGAGCTAGTGGGGGCGATCACGAGGTCCGTGCGGCGCCCCACCTCGCGCGGCTCAGTGGCCCTCTCCGGGCCCCTCTATGCCGGCGAATAGCTGTAGGCCGAACCACTCCTGAAACCAGCCGAACATCTGGCGCTCAGAAGCCCGGCCGGTGTCGAGCGCTTTCCGCACGGCCTCTCCGAGGGTCCAACCCGCCGCCAGCCCCCCGAGCAGTTCGAAAGCGGGGCGGGAAAGCTCGAGGGCGAGCACTGCATAGTCGCGCCGGTAGATGGCCAGCCGGCACTTCCGGCGTGCAGCCGGTGGCGCACCGCCCCCATGCCGCACCGCATCGAGATAGTCGTGGACCGCGTGATCAAAGGCCGCCAGGCGAAAGGCCTGAATCAACCGAAAGCGAAGTCCCGGCCACGCATCAGGGGGCAGATCCCGCACAGACGCCGGATCGGCGCGAGGCGACTCCCCCTCGTCGAACACCAGTGTGCGGACCAGCTCAAACCGGGCGAGATCACGAGCAAATGCGGGACGGGGTAACCCTTCCACCCTTGACACGAACTCGGGAAGCCCATCCCCCAGCCGGTTCAGCGTGTAGCTTCGAGAAGGGTTCTCCCGGATGTAGAGGCGCGCCAGCTCAGCAAAGGTGTCGTCGCCGAGATACTGGCGAAGCCCCGGATAGTCGGCTTCCAGCGCTTCCCGAAGCCGCAGCTCGTACATGCCGCGGTAGATGTCCAGGCGCTCCAACGGAGCCAGGGTGGCCGACGGACGGACGATCTCCGGCGCCCGATCCACTGGGAACTCCCGCACCGCCGCGGGCGCTCGAACAGCCTCCCCGACGCTCCCATCGGCGAGAATGCACGCCTGCATCCAGCGCTGCGTCCGAGCCAGCCCGGCACGCTTCGCCCCGCTAGGCCGCTCGGGTCGGCGCCGCATCATGGATCTCCTTCTGCTCCCGGAAGGTTCTTGCCTTCAGAACCTCGTCGTGGACCACTTCGAAAGCCGGAATCGCTTCATCCCACTCGAGCAGGGTTGCAATGCCCGCGGCGCGCTCGAACACCCGGCGATAGAGCCGCCACACTTCATTCACCACGTGGTCGCTGTGGGTGTCGAGAATGTGGGTGCCTTTGTGCGTATGCCCCGCCAGGTGAATCTGCACCACCCGGTCCACGGGAATCCGGTCAATGTAAGCCCGTGGATCGAAGCCGTGATTGAACGAGCTGACGAACACGTTGTTGACGTCCAGTAACAAACCACAATCGCTCTGGCGAGCCAGTTCCGCCAGGAAGTCCCATTCGGTCCACGTCGACGCGGAGAATTCCAGGTACGTCGAGGGGTTCTCCAGCACCAGCGGACGTTCCAGAAAGTCGGAGATGATCCGCACCCGCTCGACGACATGCCGGAGCGACTCGTCGGTGTACGGCATAGGCAGCAGATCGTGCGTATTCAGGCCGGAAACCCCGGTCCAGCAAAGATGATCTGAGATCCACCGGGCCCGAACCCGCTGCGCCAGCGCTTTCAGCTTGCGCAGATAGTCGAAATCGATTGGATCGGTGCTGCCGACGGACATGGAAACGCCGTGCATTACTACCGGGTAGCGTTCCGCGACCTGCTCCAGAACGTACAGCGGCCGTCCGCCGGTATCCATGAAGTTCTCCGAGAGAATCTCGAACCAGTCGACCGCCGGCTTCTTCGAAAGGATGTGGGGAAAGTGGACCGTTCTCAGGCCGACGCCGAACCCCAGGTCGGGCATCTGCCATCGATTGCTGATGCGGTTCATGATTATCTCCGGTCAGACCCGCGGCGCCGGCGGGCGGGTAGAGCCCACACGGGAGCTTGTACCGGAGCGAGGGAAGAACGTTCCTCCGGGCGCAATCCCCCGTGCGGACGGAGCGCCAATCAGGCGAGTCGCTCCCGGTGACGGCGGAGCCGCAGCGAGCTCTTGGCCTTCTTCAAGGGAACCGCGCACCCCCCCTTGCCCTTGCACGAATTCTTCGCGGCACAACCGTTGTCGCCGCTACTGCATCCCCCTTGCCCCTTGCAGTCGTTCATTCCCTTGCAGTCGTGATGCGCCGCCGTGGCGCATCCGCCTTTGCCCTTACCGGAGTTCTTGCCCGCGCAGCCGTTATACCCGCTCAGACAACCCCCCAGTCCCTTACCGTCGTTGTGACCCTTACAGACGTGCTTGGCCTTCTTGTCCTGTTGAGCCATCACGCGCGTCGCGGCCACGCTCGCGGCCATCCCGCTCACGGCCGCTCCGACCATGGCGCCGAACATTCGTCGTGTCATCCCAGATCTCCTTTTCCCTTCTGAGGCGGCGAGCCCGGCGTGAGACGCCACGGCTCGTCACTGAACGATATTCGCCTTGGCCCTAAGGGAAGTTACGCGGGAAGCGCTACGGCCGCGCGGCGAAGGCCGCCGGCTCGGCGGAACCGCGCCGACGGAAGTTGCGGGCGAAATGCTCTTCGGTCTTGCGAATCAGGCGTTCCCACAGCTTGTCGGTAGCCGGGTCGAAAATGGTTCGGAGGTCGGTGTCGAAGATGTGCCAGGCGCCCATGCGGATCTCGTTGTCGAGCTGGGCCGGTCCCCATCCCGCGTATCCCATGAAGACGCGGAGCTCCATCGGGCCTTTGCCGCTGTTGACGGCTTCCTCCAGAATACGGACGTCGCCGACCAGGTACAGGTCGTCGCGAACGAGCTTGGCGCCCTCGGGCTCCGATCGTGCGCGAAGGATGGCCACGGCCCCGGTGGGCATCACGGGTCCACCCTCATACAGGGGATCCGAGCGCGTCTTCAGGGTCTCGGCGCGGGGAAACATGCGCCGCAGCGGCGCATCGCTGGGACGATTAAGGACAACGCCCATGGCGCCCTCCTCGTCATAGTGAACCAGCAGGATGACGGCGTGACTAAAATTCGGATCGCCGAGGTCACGGGCGGCCACCAGTAAGCGGCCCGTGGCCGGCTCCCGCACCAACACCACTTCGGCCGGGGCGCTGCCGCATCCGGCGCCCAACGCGGCCAGTGTCAGGATCCGGATCCAAGCACCCATCCTCACTCCCACTCCGATACTCGCATATCCGGAACGGGGAAGTCAGCAGCCCGCCGCGCCGCCCACGATGATTGCGGAGGTGTCGTAAAATGAGAGCGCTATGCGAAGCCTAACCGGGTTCGCGGCCATCGTCCTGCTCTTCGCGGCCCTGGCTGCGACCGCCGCAGATGTGGCAGCCGACGGAGAGATCCATGATCGGCTCATGGTCAAGTTGGCCGGGGACCGGGACGTGCGCGGCAGCCACATCGAGGTGGATGTCAAGGATGGACGGGTGACACTCGGAGGCTGGGTCCACGACGACCGGGCCAAGAAGCGCGCCGAGAGGCTGACGAAAAAAGAGAAGGGCGTCAAGGAAGTCATCAACAAC
>CAYRPT010000494.1:0-3880 GCA_964425895.1 uncultured Solibacteraceae bacterium
ATAATCGCCCGTCGAAGCTTCTGGGGTAAACGCGAGGCTCACCTGCTTGCGCGCCCCGCCGAAATCCACCTCGCCGCGGCGCAGCGCGGGGTCCGGCTGCTCATCGACGCTGACAAGTTTCCCCGGTATGGCCAGACACATGGCGAACCTCAGGACACTGGAGCCGATTTACCCGCCGCCACGCCGGCCCACACCGCCTGCCCCAGGGCGATGCCGCCGTCGTTCGCCGGCACTCGCTGATGGGTGACGGCCCGGAAACCGTGCTCTTCGAGCAGCGCCGCGGCGCGCTCGCTAAGGTAGCGGTTCTGGAACACGCCCCCACTCAGTATTATGACCTTCCTCCCGGAAGCCCGCGCCATATCCACAATCCATTCCGCCAGGGCATTGTGAAATTTCAGTGCGATCTGGTCCGCGCCTGTCCCCCGAGCCACGTCTCCAGCCACCGCCCGGATGAGGGGCTCCCAGTCGCCGCCCGGCAGCGCGTACGCCTCCGCGCCGCACCTCGGCCCGATCGCCCGTTCCAGCGTCATCGCCGCCTGCCCCTCGAACCGGTTCTCGCGCGCGAGGCCGATCATCGCGGTCACGGCATCGAACAGCCGGCCCACGCTGGTTGTCACCGGGCAGTTCACCTTGCGCTCGAGCATCCGGCGCACGACTTCTGGACCCTCGAGCGGCAACCCGATCTCATATCTCACCGCGGCCGCCGAGCGCCAGGCCTCCCGAATCGCCGCTTCGCCGCCCGGCAGCCGGAACGGGCGAAGCTGTGCGAACCGCTCGATCCGAATTCCCTCGACCAGAAACGCCTCGCCGCCCCAGATCGTCCCGTCCAACCCGTAGCCGGTCCCGTCCCAGGCGATTCCCAGATAGGGCTCGGTGACATCGTTTTCCGCGGCGCAGGCGGCAACGTGCGCATGATGGTGTTGCACCGGGATGAGCGGAAGGCCCGCCGCGCCCGCCCACCGCGTGGAGGCGTAGTCCGGGTGCAGGTCGCAGGCGATCGCCTCGGGCTTGAAGCGATAGAGCCGGCATAAATCCTCGATCGCCCGCTCGAAGCCGCGCCGGGCTTCCAGGGTGTCGAGGTCTCCGACGTGCTGGCTCACGATGACCTGCCGGCCCATCGCAATGGCAACCGAGTTCTTCAGATGGCCGCCGACAGCCAGCACCGGCGGCAGATCCCAGGGTACACGCACCGGCAGCGGTGCATAGCCGCGCGCGCGGCGAATCAGCACCGGCGCACCGCGCGAGATCCGCGCCACCGAGTCATCGCACGGGCGGGCGATCGGGCGGTTGTGGCCCAGAAAAGCATCGGCAATGCCGCCCAGCCGCGCTGCGGCCTCCTCGTCGTCGGTGGCGATCGGTTCGTCGCTCCGGTTGCCGCTGGTCGCCACCACGGGGTGGGGAAATGCGCGAAGCAACAGGTGGTGGAGCGGTGAATAGGGCAGCATGACGCCGAGAAACGGCGAGCTCCGGGCCACGCCGGCGGCCAGACCCGGCTCGCCGCTCGGCTCCAACAGCACAATCGGCGCGGCCGGAGAAGCGAGCAGCGCCGCTTCCGCCGCGGAGACCCGGCACCAGCGGCGGGCGGCCTCGAGGTCCGGAACCATCAGCGCGAATGGCTTCTCTTCCCGCTGCTTGCGCTCCCGCAGGCGAGCCACCGCATCCTCGTTGCGCGCGTCCACCAGCAACTGGAACCCCCCGACACCCTTGAACGCTACGATTCTGCCCTCCGCCAGCGCCCGCGCCGCCGCCGCCACGGCCGCCTGCGAATCGGCGCCGTCGCCACCCGCCGCGTGCCACTCCAACCTCGGCCCGCAGGCCGGGCAAGCGTTCGGCTGGGCGTGGAATCGCCGGTCCCGCGGATCTTCATACTCGCGCCGGCACTCCGGACAAAGCGCGAAGCCGGCCATGGTTGTATTTGGCCGGTCGTACGGAATGTCGCGAACGATGGAATACCGCGGCCCGCAAAGCGTGCAGTTGATGAACGGATAACCGTGGCGGCGGTCGGCGGCGTCGAATAACTCCGCCTGGCATTGCGGGCAGGTGGCCAGGTCGGGCAGTACCGCCGCGGTCGGGGCTTCGGTCTGTCCGCTCTCCCGAATGACGAACCCGGTGCGGCCCGTCGGCGCCAGCCGGCTCACTTCCTTGGCGAGCACTACCGCCGGCCACGGCTTCTCCTCGATCAGCCGGTGTTCGAATTCCGCCAGCGCCGCGCCGGGGCCCTCCACCTCCACCTCAACTCCCGCCGGGGAGTTTTGCACCCAACCGCACAAGTCCAGGCTGGTGGCCAGCCGGTAAACGAAAGGACGAAATCCGACACCCTGCACGGCGCCGCAAAGCAGAACTCGGAGTCGTTCGGCGTGCAATCCCTTGCTCTTAGTATGGCACCGTCATCTCGGCCCGGGCCGCCTCTACAATGGAACCAGGAGATGGACCCGGTTCACGTCATTGGAGGCGGACTGGCGGGCTGCGAAGCCGCCTGGCAGATCGCCGGCGCAGGCCTGCAAGTCGTCTTGCACGAAATGCGCCCCGGGCGCCCGACAGCCGCCCACCAGACCGGCAATCTGGCCGAGCTCGTGTGCTCCAACTCGCTCAAGAGCGAATCGGAAAACACCGCCCCCTGGCTTCTCAAGCAGGAGCTCCGGCGCCTCGGCTCGGTGCTGCTCGAGGCCGCGCAAGCCGCTCGCGTACCCGGCGGACAGGCCCTCACCGTGGACCGCGGGCGATTCTCCCGCGAGGTCGAGCGCGTGATCACCACCCATCCTGGCATCGAGGTCCAACGGGGCGAACTCACCTCGATTCCCCCGAAGGTCCCGGTCGTCATCGCCACGGGGCCGCTCACCAGCGATGCGCTCGCCGCTGACATCGCCCGCCGTACCGGCGCCGAACGGCTTTTCTTCTACGACAGTATCAGTCCGATCGTCGACGCCGAAACGGTCGATCTCTCGATCGCTTTCCGCGCCTCCCGCTACGGCAAGTCCATCGACGGCACGGGGGATTACCTCAACTGCCCCCTCAACCGCGATGAATACGAGCGTTTCGTCGACGCCCTGCTCGGCGCCGAGCCCCACACGCCCCACCTGGAGGGCGATGTCCCGTTCTTCGAAGCATGCCTTCCGATCGAGGAGCTCGCCCGCCGGGGCCGCGATACGCTCCGCTTCGGGCCCATGAAGCCGGTCGGCCTGATCGCCCCCCGGACCGGCCGGCCCCCCTATGCCGCTGTGCAGCTTCGCCAGGAAAATCTCCGCGCCGGCAGCTACAACCTCGTCGGTTTCCAGAACTACCTCAAGTATGGCGAGCAAAAGCGCGTGTTCCGCCTCATTCCGGGCCTGGAAAACGCCGAATTCCTCCGCTACGGACAGATCCACCGCAACACGTACATCAATGCCCCTGCGGTGCTCGCCGCCACGCTCCAGCTCCGCGCCGAGCCGCGCATCCTGTTCGCGGGACAGATCGCCGGCGTCGAGGGCTACATTGAGGCCATCGCCACCGGTCTCCTCGCCGGGCGCAACGCGGCGGCTTTCGCCCATGGGCGGCCCATACGTCCGCTCCCGCGCGAGACCGCGCTCGGGTCGCTTTGCCACTACATCGCCTTCGCCGATCCGGCCGGCTACGCCCCGGCCAATATCACCTTCGATCTTCTCCCGCAGCTAGACGAGGCGGCCCGAGGCCGTTTGCGCCGTGACCGGCCGGCGCGCCGCGCCGAAGTGTGCCGGCGCGCCCTGGCGGCGCTGGAGAGCTATCTGGACATCCCCGCACCCGCTGCCGGCACCGGAGTTGCCCGCTGACATGTCCGAGCTGGGCCGCCAGATCGACCTTTACCTGGACGAGCTCCGGCGCGAAAACGCGTCCCCTCATACCGTCCGCAGCTACGGGATCGACT
>CAYRPT010000495.1:0-3877 GCA_964425895.1 uncultured Solibacteraceae bacterium
TGAACGTGGATGACGACGAACTCGACGAAGGCGATACCCTGATCTGCGAAGAGTGCGGGGCCAGTCTGATCGTCTCGAGCCTCGACCCCCTTGAAATCACCGAAGCCGGCGAGGAGTTCGACGAGATCGAGGACGACTTCGACGACGAGGACGACGACGAGGACGAGGAAGAGGAAGAGGAAGAAGAAGAAGAGGACGATCCATGGCGAGGCCGGCGGCGCTTTTAGCAGCCGCCCTTCTTCTCGCGCCGGTTCTGATGCCGGAGATCGCCGAAGCGCGTGACAAGGGCGGCCGCAAGCAAGAGGAGCGATTCGGCGTGGTGGCGGGTACCGTTTTCCAGGAGAGCGGGTTTGCCTTGGCCGGCGCCCGGGTGACTCTGACACCGGACGGAAACGGCGACGATGCGTCCCCCGTCAAACCTCAGGAGGCCGTTACGGACCGGCGGGGCGAGTTCGCCTTCCGGGTCCCTGCCGGGTCGATGCGCTATACTGTGAAAGTCGAAGCGAAAGGCCGGGCGCCCGCGCAGAAGTCCGTGGAAGTGGAGTGGAATCAGCGGGTTGACCTGTCTTTCCGGCTTCAGGCGGCCGCCTCGGGAGAATCACGGAAATGAGACTGCACCGGCTCATCCTCCTGTGCTTGTCAATCCTGCTGGGTGCGCTCCTTGCCCCCGGCCAGAACCCGAACTCCCCCGACCCGGGCGCCCCGCGGCAGCCCGGCCGACCTCCCGGCGACCCTTATTTCGGCAAGAAAGACAAGAAGCCGGATAACACCAGAATGCTGAGCGGGGCCGTGCGGGACCGTAAGGGCGATCTTGTCGAAGGCGCCGTCGTGCAGCTCAAGGACACCAAGACCTTGGAGATCAGGTCCTTCATCACCCTCGATGACGGACTCTACCGCTTCCACGGGCTGAGCACGGAAACCGATTACGAGGTCCAGGCGGCCCACAAGGACACGGTCAGCGGCCGCCGCCGGTTGTCGGTGTACGACTCGCGCAAAGAAGCGGTGATCAACCTCAAGCTCGACAAGGCGCGCGACAAGGGCGACGAGTCGAGCTAACGGCTTGCGGGGGAGCTGGGAAGAAGCGCGTAACCGGAGGGGAGCGAAGCGCGCCTAGTCGATATCCGATTCTCTACTGGGAACATTTGTGAATGTTCTGTTTTGTCAATGACGTGCGGACTCTGCGCCCGAGGCGCCCGGCCGCGCGGTTAGCGTTCCGAAGGGGAAACTATGACTCGAAAGCTGTTCCTGTTCGTTTTGGCGGTTGCCGCAACCGCGTCCGTCTCTATGGCCGGCGGTCTGGGCGTTGGCAGCGAGGTCCCGGACTTCCAGTTGAAGAGCGTTGAGGGCGAAGACGTGCGGTACTCGTCGGTGTCCGGCGACGTGACCTTGGTGATGTTCATCGCCACCAAGTGCCCCGTCTCGAACGACTACAACGAGCGCATGAAGGCCCTCCACGCCGGCTACAGCGGCCAAGGCGTCAAGTTCGTCTTCATTAACTCGAACCGCGCCGAGGATGCCGCCGAAGTCAAGGCGCACGCTGCGCAGAACGGGTTCTCCTTTGCGGTTTACAAGGATCCCGGCAACGTGGTGGCCGATACGTTCGGCGCCTCGGTCACGCCCGAGGCATACCTCGTGAAGGCGGGCAAGGTGGTCTACCATGGCCGGATCGACGACGCGCAAAAGGGCGATATCAAGGAGCACACTCTGCGCCAGGCCCTCGACGCGGTCTTGCAAGGCCAGGCGCCGGTGAAGGCCGAGACCAAGGCTTTCGGCTGCACCATCAAGCGGGTATCGTAGCGCATGAGCGCCGCTTTGCGACTTGCCGCCCTCGGCGCGCTCTCAGCCCTCGCGCTTTTCGCGGCGGGCCCGTCCGAACTGGCGGATTTCACCCAGAAGGAACACCGGGAGCTTCTGAAGGAGAACCGTGGCCGCGTGATCCTGTTCGACTTCTGGGCCACCTGGTGCGCTCCGTGCCGCGCCGAGATGCCGCTGCTCGTTCAGTTGGAGCGGCGTCTCCGCGCCCGGGGCTTCCGGCTCATCACCGTGTCGGCCGATGAGCCCGGCGAAAAACAGGAAGCCCTTAAGTTCCTGCGAGAGAGCGATGTTCCCGCGCCCGCCTTCATCAAGAGCGTGGATGACGATGACGCTTTCATCAATGCCATCCACCCCAAGTGGAGCGGCGCCCTGCCGGCCCTGTTTCTCTACGACCGCCAGGGAAAGCTCGCCCGCATGTTCATCGGTGAATCCGCGATCGCCGAGATCGAAGCCGCGGTGAAAGCTCTTCTGTAAGCGCCTGCCGGACAGACCGCATCGAGCCGCGCCGGGCTGATCGCTGGGGGCCGGCCGCTGACAGCTTCTCTCCACGGAACATTTGTGAATGTTCCCTTTTATCAATGACGTGCGGCCTCTGCGCCGGAGGCGCCGAGGCGCGCGGTTAGCGCTCAACTCAATTCCGCGCTCCGCAGCACCTGCCCGCTAGCGTCGCGGATCTCTTCGAACAGCCGCGGACCGTCGAAGGTGAGCGTGGCGTAACCGTGTGGGCCGTACCGGTCCGCATGCTGGCCCAGGAACTCGTTCGGCCCGTCCAGAATCCTCGCTCCCGGAAGGGGGCCGGCGGGTTCGAAGGTCTTCCAGGTGGGCTTGCCCGGACACTTCCCGAGAGCCTCGTCGCGGAACTCGGGGATGCCGCCGTGCCCGATGCACCGGCCGTGAAGTCCCCATTGGGCGTGGCGGTCGTACAGCACGCAGTGGTGCTCGTGGCCCCAATACCAGGCGAAGATCTTCTTGCCGGCCAGCAGCGGCTGAAGCTTGGCTACCAGTTTCGGGCCCTGGCGGTCCAATCGCGAAAACGGTTGGTGGTGCGAGAAGAACACGACCTTCCGGCCCTCCGCCCCCGCCACCAGCCCCTCGATCCACTTCAACTGCTCGTCGTTCAGGCTGTGATCGTCCAGCGCCGTATCCATCCCGATGAATAGCCAGTGATCGTTCGCCATGGAGAACACGGTGGACTTCTGGCCGAACTTCTCGCGAATCGTTTTCAAATAGGCCTTGCCGCCCGAGTACATCTCGTGATTGCCGTTCACCGCCCGGCTGACGGCCTCCGCGCGCTGCGGCCAGAAGGCCACAAAACGCTTTTCGAACTCGCCCCCGGTGCCGGAATAGTAGGTGTCTCCGAGATGCAGAACGACATCGACCGTCTTGGGATCGTTGGTGATGCTCCGCCCGATCACCGGCGCGCCGTAAAGCCCGGTGGCCCAGTCTCCGAACACCGCCACGCGCGCCGTCGCGGGCAATTTCTCCGTCTGACCCGGCTTCTGATACTTGATCCGGCCGCTGACCGCGCGCCGCAACCAGTGCCAGGCCACCGTCACCCACCCGGGGTCGCTCGTGTCGAACTGCGCTTCGAGCGCCGACACGCCCGGCGCCTTTTTCACGCGGGCCGACCGGGCCGCGGATTCGGCGAAGGCGCTCTGCAAGAGCGAAGCGAACTGGTCGCGCGGCGTCACCAACACGCCGGGCTTATCCGGCAGGGCGCGCAGCTCCGCCATCGCCTCGTGCAGGCGGAGAATCAACTCCCCCTTGTCGCGGGACGAGATCACCGGGGCCCCTTCGGTTCGCGCCGCGGCCGCATTCTCGGCTACGCGCAGGGCCTTCGCCATCTCGGAATACGAAGTGATAACGATGTCTTCAGGCATCCCCTCCTCCTCCGTCTACCTTTACCACCTTGCGGGCGAAATGCCAAGGAACTGAAACAATGCGAACCGGCGTGGAGGGCAATTCCGGCGCCGCGCCGCCGTCAACGGGCCGCCGCCGGCCTCGCCCGCGTCGGGACAAAAAGCTCTGCGGGAAGCTCCTGGACCTCGTAGGGTGTGAAGTC
>CAYRPT010000496.1:0-3867 GCA_964425895.1 uncultured Solibacteraceae bacterium
CACCGAACCGACGGTCCCGACCGTACCCGGATTGGTCAGGGAAACCGTGGTGCCCTGGAAGTCCTCGATGGTGAGCCTGCCGGTGCGGGCCCTGGCCACCAGGTCGTCAAAGCCCGCCAGGAACCGTTCGAAATCCAGCGCTCCCGCGTTCTTGATGTTAGGCACGAGCAGCGACCGGTTCCCATCCTTACCGGCGACATCCACGGCGATGCCCAGGTTGATCTGGGAGCGGCTCACCCGGGATGGCCCCTCATCCCCATCCAAATAGGCGCTGTTGAGGTTGTCGTAGTCGCGCAGCGCCCGCACCAGGGCATACGCGATCAGATGCGTAAAGGAAACCTTGGCTTTGCCCTGAAGCGACCGGTGATGATTGATGATCCGGCGGTTTTCATCCATCAGCTTCACCGGAATACTGCGCTGCGACGTGGCCACCGGCACCGACAGGCTGGCGTTCATGTTCTCGGCAATCCGCGCCGCCGCCCCGCGGAGTGGAACAACCTCGTCGCCTGGTCCGGCTTCGATCCGGATGGGCCCGGCAGCCCGGCCGGCGCCGGGCGCGGGCGTCGCCTGCGACCCTGTGGCGCCGCCGTTCTTCTTCGTCCCGCCGTTGGTTTCAAAGACGCTCTTCCAGCTTTCATCGACCGCCTGACGGTCGTGCCGGAAGTGGAGGTAGAGCTCGTCTTCCATCCATTGATTCACGTCGGGAATGTCGGGCCGGGAACCCGGTTTATCGCTCATGGAAGTAGCATCGTCCCCGCGATGAGAGTGTACCGCTTCTCCCCATGATAGCGGACGTGGTAAGGGGGGCGGACGCGGAAGAGACTCCGGAAACTGACCCGGCTCCGCCGCCCGTCGGGCCCCGGCGGCACGCCGGTTCCCGCAAAAGGTAGCCCGGACGGCTACTTGTGACGGTACGTGATGCGCCCTTTGGTCAGATCGTAGGGCGACATTTCCAGGGTGACCCGGTCACCCGCCAAGACACGAATCCGGTTTCGCCGGAGCTTGCCGGCCAAATGCGCCAGAATGAGGCGCTCCTTATCCTGATCGAGCTGCACACTGAACAATCCGCTGGGGAACTTCTCGATTACCGTGCCCTGGACTTCGATGTTGTCCTCTTTGCTCATTGTCCTCCTTGCGATCGATTTGCCGGCCGGAACACAGTCAGTGCGGCTGCTTCATTATAGCCCAGCTCTACCTCCGCCCCCGCTCTGGCGAAGCGCGTCCGCCGGGGCGCCCGCTTGCCGGCGGCAGAGAACCGCCGGGCAGCGCGGGCGGGAGTGTACCCGCATGACCGGCAAGGCGTCGTGATCGAAAAACCACCGCAACGGGAGCAGCCGCTCTTGCGTCACACTGCTGTCCGGGATAGTCTCGGAGAAGAGATCGTTATGCGCCTCGCATCGGCGGTGGTGGGATTCGTGGTGGCGGTCGCGCCGGCATCGGCTCAGCATCGCGGCGTTGGCGTATCCGGCCACTCCGGCTTCGCGAGCCGATCCGTAGCCGCCCGCTCCGGCTTCGGCAATATCCTCTACCCGGGAACCGGCGGACCCCCGCCGGTGGGGCAGGCCACTTTCGGCCAGCGATTGGGGGCCACCATCCACGGCCATTGGGCAAGCATGCCCCCCGGCGGGGTCGGGGGGCGACCGCCTCGTCATCGCGCCGCCGGTTTTGCCGGCTACCCCGTTCCGGTCTTCTACGGCGGGTGGTATGGCGGCTGGTCCGGCTATGAACAGCCTCCACAACAACTGTATGTTACGGTCGAGCAGGCGCCGCCGCCGCAGCCCCCGGTCATCATTAACCAGTATTACTCGGTTCCCGAAGCGAAGCCGGTGGTGCGAGACTACAGCGGCGAGAAACTGCCCGAGCCGTCCGGCATGCGATCTTTCCATGCGCCTGTCGGCGGCCGGGCGGCGGCCGTACTCAATGCCGAGGACGAGCCGGATCAACCACCGACCATCTACCTCATCGCGTATCGGGACCAGGCAATCTACCCCGCGGTCGGATATTGGCTCGAGGGGGACACGCTCCACTACGTTACCGTGCAAGGCTCGCACAACCAGGCCTCGCTCGACCTGATCGACGAAGAGTTCAGCCGCCGTCTTAACGAGGAGCGGGGTGTGGAGTTCGCCATCGAGAAGCGATAGACGGTCCGCGCGGCCGCCCGCCGTCAGGTGAGTGCGCGAAAATCCCCGCGCGCGAAACGGCGGAGGAAATCCGCGTCGCCGTCAAGAAAGTCGTATTCTCTCAGTTTTTCGGGGGCTTCCCAACGGATCTGCTCGAACTCCCGATTCACCGGCGTTCCCTCGAACCGGCGCACGCGGTAGAAGATCAGCAGGATCGACTTGCGCCGTGGATAGGTGTGCTCATAGCGGATCATTTCCGCTCCGACGGCGGCGCGAATGGAAAGCTCCTCCTCGAGTTCCCGCCGGAGGGCCGCGCGGGGCGTCTCCCCAGGCTCCACCTTGCCTCCGGGGAATTCCCATTTCAAGCCGTGCCGCCGGCCGCGTCTTCGCTGACCGATCAGAACGAGGCCGTCCTTCTCGATCACCGCCGCCACCACGATCACCCCGATTCGACTCGCCGCCATCGCTTGCTCAGCCCACCCCCTCCGCCGGCGCTGCAGCCGCCAGTTCAGACTGCCATCGGCTCGCCTGCTCCCGGATTGAGAACGAAGTTGGCCGGCCCCTCATCTGGCAATATTGAAACACAAGCACCACATCCATGGCCCGGATCCATAGCCAACGCCTGCTCGACCACTTTCAGAACCCGCGGAACGTGGGGGACCTGGAAGCGCCCGCGGTGACGGTGGAGGTGGAAAACCCGGCCTGCGGCGATGTGTTACGCCTCTCGGTGCAGTGGGAGGAAGGGCGGATCGGAAAGGTTCGCTTTCGGGCCCGGGGCTGCGCCGCGTCGGTGGCGGCGGGGTCTGCGCTGACGGGTTTGCTCGAAGGGCGGACCCGTCAGGAAGCGGAGAAGGTGGATGCGGCGGCCGTGGAAGAGGCCGTGGGAGGCCTGATTCCGGAATCGAAACATGCCGCGGCCCTGTGCGCGGACGCAGTCCGGGCGTTGCTGCGGGCCGGGACGCCGGAATAAGAACGCGGCACCGTGGGGGGGCTCCCCGGGCCGTCCGGTTAAGTCCGCTCGGGGATCCGCTCCATGACACGCAGGAACGCTGACTGAAACTTCTGCATCTCCGCGGCGGTTCCGACGGTCACGCGGGTATGCGTAGGCCACGATCCCCAGGGCCGGCCGATGAAGACATTTTCGTCGGCCATTGCCGAGATGACCTGGGACGCCGGGCGCCGCGTGTCGACCATGAACTTGTTGCTGACCGAGGGTGTGCAGGTGTATCCGTGCCGCTTAAGGAAATCGATGACGCCGGACCGGATCTCAGCGTTGCGGGACTTGCGCGCCGGCGCCACATCGGGATCGAGGAGGCTCGCCTTCGCCGCCGCCATGGCGGTCACCGGCAATCCTCCCGCCATATAAGAGCGCATCTTCGCCAGCAGGTCGGGCCGTCCCAGAGCGAACCCGGCCCGAAGTCCGGCCATTCCGTAAATCTTCGAGAAGGTGCGGGCGATGACCACGTCGGCGCCGGCCTTCACGAAACGCGTCGATGCAGGTTCATCCGAGAAATGGATGTAAGCTTCGTCGATCAGCACCACCGCGCCCGCGGGTTTGTTAGCCACCAGGTACGCGATATCCTCGGGCGGGGTCACCGTCCCGGTGGGGTTGTTCGGATTGCACACATAAAACAGGCCCGCGTTCTCCCCCCCGGCCAGCATGGCCTTGATGTCGTGCGTAGCGGAGGCGCCCCGCAGGGGGACCCGGACCACCTTCGCGCCGACGAAGGTAGCGGCGTGTGCCGGG
>CAYRPT010000497.1:0-3846 GCA_964425895.1 uncultured Solibacteraceae bacterium
CGCTGGATTGATCTGGGACGCCGTCATCGATCCGTATATTGGCTACCGGTCGGACAAAAGCCGGAGCCGCTTCGGGCGCCGTCACGTCTACATGCTGGTGGGCGCGCTGTTGATGGGCCCCTTCCTCTGGCTGCTGTTCAGTCCTCCGCAGAACATGAGCCGGCCGTTGCTGTTCGGCTGGCTCCTGGCCAGCACGATCCTGTTCCGGTTCACCAGTGCTATCTACCGTATTCCCTACTTAGGTCTCGGGGCAGAGATGAGCTCCGACTACCACGAGCGGACGGTGATCGTGGCCGTGAGATCGTTGTTCGGGTTGCTCGGAACCTTGCTCGCCGCGAGTCTCTCGTTCGTTCTCTTCTTCCCGAACCGTACGCCGGGTGTCGATCCCAAGCTCAGCTTCGAAGGCTATCCGCGGATGGGTTTGACGCTCGGCCTGGTTATGGTTTTCTGCGGTCTGGCGGCGGTTTTCGGCACGAAGAGGTACCGGCACTCGCCGGCGGGGAACGCGTCGCGCCCCATGGCCGCAGAGTCATCCGGCTTCCTTTCGGGGTTCGCCGGCGCGTGGGGCAACCGGAACTTCCGGAGCATCTGGCTGTTCGCCGTATTCTTCTTCCTTGGGGTCGTCGTCAACAGCGCGGTCGCCATCCACTTCTTCAGTTGGTACGTGCGCATCACGGACAGCGACAGCTTGAGCCGGATTCAGAGCTTCTTTTATGTCGGCGCTTTGGGCGGAGTGATTTTCTGGCTCGGGCTCTCGAAACGAGCCGAGAAGAAGAGCTTGAGCTTGGTGTCGACCGTCGCCACCGCTTCCTTGATGGCCGCCGCCACGCTGCTGTTTGGCGAGGGGCGGCCGCTCGGGACGGGTAACCCGATTCCGCTTTACGCAGGCAACTTCCTGGCAGGCTTCTTCGCAAGCGCCGTCTGGGTTCTTCCGGCCTCCATGCTGGCCGATGTCGCCGACGAAGAGGACCTGCTCCGCGGCGGACGGCGGGAGGGGATCTTCTTCGGCATCCTGAACTTCGGGGAGAAGATTGCCGCGGCGTTCTCCTTGCTCGTCGGAGGTGGTCTGCTCGAGTACTACGTTCAACTGGAACCGGGTCAGGTGCAGAGCGCCTCGGCGAGCGAGCGGATTGGCGTGCTGTACGGCATCGTCCCGGCGCTGTTTCTGCTGCTGGCGGGCGTCAGCTTGCGGAGTTACCGGCTGGATCGTGCGGGGGTGGAGCGAGTGCAAGCCGCCCTGGCAGCGCGGCAGTAGCACGGGATCGCCCTCCGCCCCAGCGATTCCGCAAACCGGGCGTTGGTGCGGTGGCAGGGCGCTGATGGGGGGCGGGTTGCTGGCCCTTCGACGCCGCCGGACTCCCCGGAGGGCGCTATGGTACTATTTCCGAAAGGCCGCTGGAGGTGACGGCCACAGCCAAGTCTTTGGCGCGGAACCCAGAGGTGACCCCCGTCTCCCATCGGTTTCCAGGCCAATGGTGCAACGCGCCTGAAGTGTGCAACCATCGCAGGCGTCGGCCTCGAGGAGGAGAACATGAAACGCGACAAGAAGGACGAAAAGGCGGCGGACGTTCCGCAGGACAGGAAACCCTCGCCGCCGGCCGAGGAAGAGGGAACCGGCTCGAACGCCGGTCCCAGCCTCACAACCGAGGACGAAGAGGCCTTGGTGAAGCGGCTGCGGGACCTCGGCTACATGGAGTAGGCCGGCCGCCGTGTTGATGTCGGCCGCGTGAATTCCCATGAGTCCCAGCCAGGATCGACAGGTCGTTTTCATCACCGGGGCGGGCTCCGGCATGGGGCTCGAATCGGCGCTCCATCTTGCCGCTCGCGGCTTTCACGTCTACGGCACTGTCCTCACGGAGGCCGAAGACAAGGCGCTGCATCAGGAGGCAGGCCGCCGCGGCGTTCACCTCGACAGCGTCCGGATGGATATCACCCAGGAGGCGCAGGCGAGGTCCGCCGTGGAGCACGTAATCGGCCGCGCCGGTCGCATCGACGCGCTGATCCATTTCGCCGGGATGTCTTTGCGCGGCTTTTTCGAAGACCTCTCCTTGGAGGAGATCCGCCGCGTCTTCGAGGTGAACGTCTTCGGAATCATGGCGCTCACGCAGGCGGTGATTCCTCACATGCGGCAGGCGCGGCGGGGACGTATCATCTTCACAACCTCCATCGCCGGGCGGATGCCCTCCATGAGCCTGGGAGGGTACGCATCGAGCAAGTTCGCCATCGAGGGACTCGCGGAATCTCTCCGCCAGGAGCTGGCGCTCTTTGACATTCAGGTGACGCTGCTCGAGCCGGGCTTGATCCTTACCCCCCATTTCAGCGTTCACCGCAATCGAGCCCGGCGCGCCCAGGATCCGTCGAGTCCATACTATCTCTGGTTCTGCCAGCACGAGAAGATTGTCGATGATCTCCTTGCCCGGGGCAGTTTCACGGTGGCGGACGTCGCCCGGATAGTGGAGAGGATCCTTGTCTCCAACAAGCCCCGGCTGCGCTACGTCGTCGGCCGCAAGGCCAAGCTTGTCTTTTGGTTGCGCCGTTATCTCCCCGGGGAGTGGTTTCAGGAGATCTACTGGAGCCACGTGCGCCGCATGGTCACTGAACCCCGGGTACAGTGCACAACGCTGAGTCCCACCGTATCGGAGAAGCCGCCGGCGAGCGCACCGGTCACACGCTGAGACGCTCGTTCCGCGGGAATCGGGCCCGCGGCGGCTCCGGCGGGGGACCACGCGTCGGCGAGGACTCGCGGCTTACTGGGCCGGGCCGATCATTTCGATGTCGATCGTGATGGTCACCTCGTCGCCGACCGTGACGCCCCCGGCCTCGATCATCCGGTTCCACGTCATGCCAAAATCGTTGCGGCTGATGGTCGTGGTGGCCGAAGCGCCGGTGCGCATCCCCCCTTTGGTCTGAATGGGCGGCGCCGGTCCCTCGACGTCGAAGGTCACCTCGCGGGTCACCCCGTGCATGGTCAGGTTGCCCGTCAGTTTCCCCGGCGCAAACTTCGTCGACTCGAAGGTTATGGTGGGGAACTTCGTAACATCGAAGAAGT
Source organism: uncultured Solibacteraceae bacterium (assembly GCA_964425895.1). Classification (GTDB taxonomy): domain Bacteria; phylum Acidobacteriota; class Terriglobia; order Bryobacterales; family Bryobacteraceae; genus CAYRPT01. The sequence continues at coordinate 3,050 of CAYRPT010000497.1, forward strand.
CGGGGCTGCGCAAATGGTCGTCACGCTTCCCGTTGCGGGTATCGATGGAGGCGGCGTCGACCTCGGCCGTAACCTTGCCTGCGGCCGGCTGGGCCGGATCCCAGTGCATGACGCCAGACATCTTGCCGAAGTGGCCGCGGACGGTCGACACCATCAAATGCTTGACGGCAAACTGGGCGGCCGAGTGGGCCGGGTCGATCTTCCACTCGGCGCCGGAAAGAGACGCCGCGGCCAGAGCCGCCAGGACAGCGATGGTCAGTGATTTTCCCCTCATGGATCTCATAGGCGTAACCTCTTGTTCGGATGTTTCCGGCGACGAAAGGATTGTTACAGTTGCGTCGGTTCGCCTGCGGGCGCGGCCGGGCCGTCATTTCCGTCGCGGGCCGAGACTACGGCCCGGAGGCGGCCGCGGTGGAGCCGCACACCGATCTCGGTGCCCTCGGGCGCCTCGCGCGCGTCGCGAACAATCCGGCCTTCTTGGTTCACAACGATGGCGTAGCCGCGCTTGAGAACGGCGACCGGGCTGAGCTGACGGAGTTCGGCCGCAAGGGAATCCAGGTGCGCCCGGACCGTGGCGAGCCGGGCTTGTATCCGGCCGGCGAGCGAGGTCTCGCAGGCTTCGAGGCGGCGCGCCGCCGCGGTCAGCCGGAGCCGTAAGTCTCTCTGCTGGAGACGCATGCCCGCTTCAAGAAGCCGCCGCCGGTGGCGCTCGAGGCGAGCGCGGATTCCGTCCCGGAGCCGGTAGTCGAGGTCGTCGACGTGCTCGTCCTGCAGGCGCTGGTAGGCCTCGCAGAACG